>CAJOQA010000345.1 GCA_905236465.1 uncultured Treponema sp. | reverse complement strand
AAGCCGATGCCAGTGGACTTGTGCGAGCGTATGCTAAAGGGTGATACTTCTGCTGTCCTAACTATAAAAAATAATACCCCTGAAAGTTTGTAATTTTTGGTGAATGTATGAAAAAAGTTTATGCTTTACTTATAACTTGTCTGCTTACTTGCCTTTGCCTTAAGGCACAGACTTCTTTTTTTGACAATTATGTATATCAGCAGTGGAATTCTGTAGGATCTCTTTCAGGGACTACTGCAAATGACATAGTTCAAACTAGTGATGGTTTTATCAATATAGCCACCTATGAAGGTTTAGTCAGGTTTGACGGACTTTCATTTTCTACTTTTAAGAAGGGTAAAAACAATAACTACAGTTTTTCATCTGTAAGGTGCATTCTAGAAGACACTGTCGGTAACTTTTGGATTGCTTCTAACGAGGAAGGGCTTCAACTTATTAGAAAAGATGGTTCCATTACTTTTTCTACTCAAAACGGCTTACCTAACAATTCAGTAAGGTCTCTTGTTGAAGACAGAGATGGAAATATTTGGGTTGGTACCGTAGCTGGTATCGTTTACTTAACGCGGAGACGCCGCTTAAAGAATCCTCAGTTTGAAGCTGGAATTGTAACAAAGGGTGTTCTTACTAAACAACTTTTTTGCGACAGGGCTGGTAAAGTTTGGTTGATTACTGAAAACGCTAAGGGGCTTTTTGTTTTTGAAAACGGACTTTTTAGAGCTGTGCCCCAAATGGATTTTTTAGAAGACTATTCTGTAACTTCTATTGGTCAGGACAGGAACGGCTTTTATTGGGTTGGTCTTGCCAGTGGCGGTATGGTAAAAATAGAGGGAAACAAGGCCAGGCTTCTTGTTACTAACACAATGCTGGACACAGAGGCAACCCATGCCATTTATACTTCTGAAGATGGGACTATGTGGTTTGGTACAGAAAAAGGTCTTGTTGTTTTTAGCAAGGGGCGTTTTTACGAATACAAAAACGATGCTGTTTTAGGGGTACATATCAACAAGATCTCTGGGGACAGGGAAGGGGATATTTGGCTTGCTACAGATAAAAACGGCATAGGCAAGCTTACACACGGCCGCTTTAAGATGTTCAAGACTGGGACAGCGGCAAATGCCATAGCTGAAGGAAAAGACGGTAGAATTTGGATAGGAAGTGACAAGGGAGTTCTTTGCTATAAAGATGAAAGTCCCCTTACAAATGAGCTCACACAATACACTGAAGGAATTAGAATCAGGCACGTGGAGGTGGCGGAAAACGGGGATATCCTGGTCAGCTGCTATTCAAAGCCTGGTCAGCTGCGCTATCACCTTTCCGGTAAGAATAAGGGGACTATTGATTCTTGGACCACAGACGACGGCTTAGCTGGTAACAAAGTCCGTATCGCTATAGAAGATGGACTGGATAACATATTTGTTGGAACAACCACAGGGCTTAGCATTATAAATAAAGATGGGGGGATAAGGACCTTTAAGCAGATTGACGGGCTTGAAAATGAATACATTATGTGCCTGTATAAAGATGATAAGGGAGTCATCTGGGTTGGTACAGACGGCGGTGGAGTCTTCTTTTTTAAGGATAAGGAGATTATAGGAAAGGTTGATACTGAAAATGGCTTACCGGGAAACGTAATATTTAAGATATCACAGGATTCTGAAGGAGCCTATTGGATTTGTACGGGAAAGGGGCTTGTTCGCTGCCCTTCTTGTGATTTTGATAAGGATAGAATTCCGACAGAGTTTCAGATTATAAACAGTAACCAGGGGCTTGATTCTGATTCTATATTCCAGATTGTAAGTGACAAAATGGGTGACGCCTGGTACACAAGCAATTATGGCATTTTCTCTTCTTCTTTTGCGGACCTGGTAGCCGTTGCGCAAGGGGAAAAGGAGTTCCTTCCAATAAAACCCTATAATCGAAATGATGGGCTAGATTCAGCAGGACCGACATCTACTTCCTTAAGTATCTGCGATCACAGGGGCAGACTTTGGTTTACTATGATAGATGGATTTGCCCTGTATGACCCCAATAAGATTCAGGAAAAACCTGTTGTTCCCCTAGTTTATATAGAAAGTATTACTATTGATACCGTAGAGTACAAGTCTCCCTCCCATGCTTCTGTTATAGAGCTGAAGCCTGGCACAAAACGCGTTTTGATAAAGTTTACGGGGCTGTGCTTTGATGCACCGGATAGAATTCAGTTTACGCATCAGCTGACAAACTTTGAGGAAGATTTTTCAGAGCCAGGTATGGAGCGTACTATTTCCTATACCAACTTGAAACCTGGGAAACACGTTTTTATGGTTAAGGCAATAAGCGGTTCGGGTCTTGTTTCAGACAAGGCTGAAAGTATGCTCTTTATGCAGAAACCTTATTTTTATCAGACTAAAAGTTTCTGGATCTCAAGTTTTTTAATTTTCTTTTCCATTTTGCTGACTGTCTTCTATTTAAAGCAGAATGCAATCAAAAAAGAGAATATCCGCTTGGACGGTCTTGTAAAGCAGAGAACGGCCCAACTACAGGTGGAAAAGGAAAAGTCCGACCAGTTGCTCCGTGCTATTCTGCCAGATAAGATTGCGGAAGAACTAAAAGACAGCATTAGGGCTATTGGTGAAAACTTTACTGATGTCACCATGCTCTTTTCTGATATTGTAAGTTTTACCACAATTTCTAGTACCCACTCAGCACAGGAAATTGTAACTGCCCTGAATGATCTTTTCTGCCGCTTTGACGAAAGAGCCAAGTCTATGGGGGTTGAAAAGATTAAGACTATTGGGGACGCCTATATGGCAGGTTGTGGCTTACCCACCCGCAACAGAAACCATGCCCGTATAATGGTAGAATTTGCAAAGGGTATGTATGAAGACCTAAAGGCATACAATAATTCTTCCCCAATAAAGTTCAATATCCGCATAGGCTTGAATTCAGGGCCGGTAAATGCAGGTGTTATTGGCAAGACAAAGTTTGTTTACGATGTTTGGGGCAACACTGTAAATGTTGCAAGCCGTATGGAATCTGCTTGTACACCTGGAGGAATCAGAGTTTCTCAGTCAGTTTATGAACATTTAAAAGATAGTGACATTGTTTTTAGTGGTCCTATTGAATGTAATATTAAGGGAAAGGGACTTATGACAACTTATGATGTTTTAGAAAGTCCTGCTAAAAAAGAGGAAAATGTATGAAGCGAATCTTTTTAACTGCCTTTCTGTTTTTTTGTGCAAGCCTATTTTTTGTTTCCTGCAAGAAGAAAATATTGCAACCTTCAAACGTAAAGGTGGGGCTTTTACATTCCTTAACAGGTGCAATGGCAGAAAGCGAAATTCCTGTTTGCGATGCAGAGCGAATGGCTATTGAAGAGATAAATGCTAAAGGAGGTATCCTTGGCAAAAAGATTGAAATTGTTCAAGAAGATGGGGAAAGCAATGCGGAGGTCTTTGCTACAAAGGCCCAAAAACTTTTGGCAGAGGATAAGTGCTCCTTTATTTTTGGTTGCTGGACTTCTGCTGCAAGAAAGGCCCTGTTACCTGTTCTTGAAGACGACGACCTTTACGGGCTTTTGTACTACCCCCTGCAGTACGAGGGAATGGAAGCAAGTTCTAATATTATCTACTTAGGGGCTGCACCAAATCAGCAGGTAATTCCTGCTTTTGAATACTGTGTTGAACACTTTGGAAAAAAGGTTTTTCTTGTTGGTTCAGATTATGTTTTCCCTAGGACAGCGAATAAAATTATAAAAGCTCAGCTCGATTCTTTGCAAGGTCAATGTTTGGGGGAATATTATGTAGTCCTAGAAAGCAATGACTTTGCAGACATTGTAAGTGCAATAAAAGAGACTGCCCCTGATTTTATATTGAATACCCTTAACGGAAGTTCTAATAGAGCCTTTTTTGAAGAATTAAAAAAACAAGAACTTAATGCAGATGATATTCCTGTAATGAGTTTTTCTATTTCTGAAGCTGAAGTTAGCAGCATTGGTCCAGAACTTTTAAAAAATCATCTTGTAACATGGAGTTATTTTCAAACAATTGAAAGTGAAGAAAATAAGACTTTTGTTGAACGCTACAAAAAGAGGTTTGGAGCTAACAGGCTTGTAGGTGAACCTGTTGCAAACGGCTATACAGCTGTATATCTTTGGGCTTTGGCTTGCGAAAAGGCAGGGTCTTTTGATGTAGAAGATGTACGCATGGCATCTAAAGGACTTTCATTTTCTGCCCCTGAAGGCAAAGTTACAATAGATGGTGAAAATCAGCATTTGTTTAAGCAAGTAAGAATCGGTCAGATAAATGAAAAAGGTCTTGTTGATGAAATTTGGAACGCTGGAGACCTTGTAAAACCAGACCCCTACTTAAGCACCTATGTTTGGGCAAAGGGATTTTAGAGGTGTTCCTAGTACATTGAATATCAAATAACTGTCATGTTGAGGTAGCGTAGCGGACGAAACAGCTGTATTACAAAGAGATTCTTCGCTTGTTTCGACTTCGCTCAACAACCGATGCTCAGACATTTGTTATTCAATTTACTGGGATTTTTATATAGGAGTTTTTATGGACTTTAATTTTGTATTGGAATATACAAATATAGTAAAAAAATACGGAAACAAGGAAGCTCTTTCAGATGTTAGCTTAAAGCTTCCTAAATCATCTGTAGTAGGACTTTTAGGTCCAAATGGCAGCGGAAAGACAACTTTGCTAAAGTTAGCAGCAGGACTTTTATGTCCTTCAAGCGGTAGTGTAAAAGCATGTGGTAAAGAGATTGGAAAAGAAACAAAGTCTTTAATTGCTTACCAACCAGACTGCGTCTATCTAAATAATTGGATGAATGTTGGTCAGTTAGTTGCCATGATGGCTGATTTTTATGAAAACTTCTCTGTAGAAAAAGCCTATTTAATGCTAGACCGTCTTAAAATCAGTAAGGAGGATAAACTAAAAACTCTTTCTAAGGGAACAAAAGAAAAAGTTCAGCTGATTCTTACAATGAGCCGCGATGTCCCCCTTTATATTTTAGACGAACCAATAGGGGGAGTAGACCCTGCCGCTAGAGATTATATTTTGGAAACAATTATTCAGGGAAGAAGCCCAAAGTCTACAGTTCTTATTTCTACCCATCTTATAACAGATATTGAATCAATCTTAAATAATATAATCTTTTTAAAAGAGGGTAGGATAGTTAGAGAAGGAAATGCAGAAGAAATCAGAAAAGAAAGTGGGAAATCAATTGACCAGCTTTTTAGGGAGGAATTTAGATGCTAGTTAAAAATATTGTAAAAGTATTCAAATATGAATTTTTGGCTTTAGCAAGGGTGTTGGCCCTTATTTATGCCATTATACCAGCCTTATCCCTTATAATTGGAATTTTTTTTCGCCTTGCCGCTGATAAGGAATCTTCTTTTTTTGATGCAATTTTCAGATCCTCTACTTTAGAATATGTCTTTTTCTTCCTTATACAGCTCTTTTGTATAACTGTCGCTGTTACAACCCTTTTAGGTCTTAGCAGAAGATTTAGGGTCGGTATGTTTGGCAATGAGGCCTACTTGAACTGGACCCTACCGGTGTCCATAAACGAGCACTTGTGTGCCCGCCTTCTTTCTAGCGTAGCCTGGCTTTTTATCTATCTTTTTGCGGGTTTGTTATCAGTTATTCTTTTTTCCCTTTGCTTTATAGATAAAATTATAGCTGATTGGAATTTTTCCTGGACTTTTATAGAGGATTCTTTTGGTTGCCCTGCCCTTGCTTTTTTTCCTTTAGCTTTCTTTTCAATTTTTACTTCCCTGTTGCTTTTCGTTCTTTTTGTCTATATGATAAACTGCATAGGCTTTCTTGCAAAAAAGAAGTCTTTACTGGTTCAAGTGCTTTCTGTGATAGGCTGTATCTTTTTGGTTAATTATATAGGAGTAAATGTTGCAATTCCGCTTATTAGAGATGTTTTTTATAAAATACCTTTCTTCTATACTTTTACTTTAGGCCTTTCTGTTACGAACCTTATTTATTCTGCAATATGTTACGGAGTCTGTTACCTTGTATTACGATACCGTTTGAATTTAAGTTAAATTAAAGAGGAATTTTATGCCAATAACTGATTATCTTGAACGCAACCGAAAACTCTATGGGAATGAGACAGCCCTTATTGAACTTAACCCTGAGCAAAAAGACAACCGCAGGGTTACTTGGAAGGAGTATTCTCTAATTCAGTCTACAAGTGACCAAAGCTACCGCAGAGAAATAACTTGGCAAGTCTTTGACGAAAAGGCAAACCGCCTTGCTAATATGCTTTTGGCTAGGGGTGTAAAAAAGGGAGACAAAGTTGCTATTCTGATGATGAATTGTCTTGAATGGCTTCCCATTTATTTTGGAATACTAAAAACTGGTGCAATAGCTGTTCCCTTTAACTTTCGCTATACCTCTGAAGAAATAGAATACTGTGCTAACCTGGCAGAAGTTGATGTGCTTCTCTTTGGACCAGAGTTTATAGGTAGGATAGAGACAATTGCAGATAAGTTGTGCAAAAACAGACTCTTGATTTTTGTAGGGGAAACTTGCCCGACTTTTGCAGAAAGTTATAGGGAACTTGTTGCTGACTGTTCAAGTGATGCCCCACTAGTCCGCATAGAAGACGATGACTTTGCGGCCATCTATTTTTCTTCTGGAACAACAGGCTTTCCTAAGGCTATACTTCATAGGCATAGGAGCTTAATGCATGCGGCAAAAGTAGAACAGATTCACCATTCAACTGGTAGGGACGATTGCTTTTTATGTATTCCGCCCCTTTACCATACTGGTGCTAAGATGCACTGGTTTGGAAGTTTGGTTGCAGGAAGTAGGGCTGTTCTTCTTAGGGGAACAAAGCCTAAGTATATTTTTGATGCCGTTTCACGCGAGCACTGCACAATTGTTTGGTTGCTTGTTCCTTGGGCCCAAGATATATTAAATGCCCTTGATACAGGAGAACTTAAAATAGAAGATTATGCACTTGAGCAATGGCGCCTCATGCACATTGGTGCTCAGCCTGTTCCGCCAAGTTTGATTAAGCATTGGAAAACTTATTTCCCAAGTCACCAATATGACACAAACTATGGTCTTTCTGAAAGCATTGGACCTGGCTGTGTTCATCTGGGGGTAGAAAATATCAATAAGGTTGGGGCCATTGGCAAAGCGGGCTACGGTTGGCAGACAAAGATAGTGGATTCTTCGGATACTGAAGTTGCTAAGGGAGATGCAGGTGAACTTTGTGTAAAAGGACCAGGTGTCATGGAATGTTACTTTAACAATCCACAGGCAACAGAAGAAGTTTTAAAAGACGGTTGGCTTTATACAGGCGATGTTGCTAAAGAGGATGCTGACGGTTTTATTTACCTTGTTGACCGCAAAAAAGATGTCATTGTCTCTGGCGGAGAAAACTTGTATCCTGTTGAAATAGAAAACTTTATCCGCAAAAATGAAAAGGTCAACGATGTTGCGGTAATTGGACTTCCTGATTCAAGACAGGGTGAGATTGCAGGTGCTATTATAGAGCTGAAAGCAGGGCTTACTTGCACTGAAGAAGAGATGAATACTTTTTGTTTGGATCTT
>CAJOQA010000344.1 GCA_905236465.1 uncultured Treponema sp. | reverse complement strand
CCAGGTAACGTAATTTTCTGTAACATAGATTTTTTCTTTCTGGTTGTTTACTGTCGGTTCCTGCATTGTGGCAAAGAAAATCGGGTAGTCAATAGTACCATTTTCATCGGCTTGAGGCTTTGGGCAAATGTTCGGATAGCCACAATTTTCATCAGTCCATTTCTGAACAAACAAAACGCTGGTTTTAGTTCCCGTATGCTGCAGGAATGTATTTGGATGCAAGCCCACAACTGCAAGAATACGGCATTTTTCCGCAATAAAATCGCGCAGGTATTTTTCGCTTGAATTGTTAAAATCTCCCTGTGGAAGAACAATTCCCATCCTTCCGCCTGGTTTTAAGAAATTGAGATTTCGCTCAATAAAAAGAATGTCACGTCCAATATTGTTTTTGAGTTTTTTCTTTTCGTTGTAGCCAAGTTCATAAAGACCTATTACTTTTGCATCAGTTCTGTCACCAGCAAATGGCGGGTTAGCTAGAATGAGGTCAAAGTTGTACTTTGTGTATTTACCTTTGGAATCTTTATCTGCAAGTCCTTCAAGCCGCTGGAATCCACCAATATACTTTTCTGACCAGCCTGGCTTTTTAAGATATTTACTTCCGTTCCAGACATTGTAATCGAGTGTATTCAGTTCAAGAACGTTTGTTTTGCCATCCCCTGCAATAATGTTCAGCATTTTGCCAACACGAACGCAGACTTCATCAAAATCAATTGCAAAAACTTTGTTGTCAACATAATCAGTTTCCCTCTGGCTTCGTTTTGTGTTTACAAAATTGTGTTTTGTCGGATTGATTTTATTCCATACGTGAAAGATTGTGTGCATTGGAAAACCGCAACTTCCGCTTGCAGTGTCTATCATTGCATCCTCTTCAGAAGGATTCATCATTTTTACACACATATCAATTACATAGCGCGGTGTGAAAAATTGTCCTTTTTCTGCCTTCTGTGACTTGCTCATCAAATGCTCAAAAGCATCATCTATAACATCAAGGTTAGAATTAAAGAGTTTTACATTTTCAAGATAACTTACAACGATTTTTACATCGGAAGCACCAAGCTCAAATTTAGTGTTTTCTGGGAAGATGCCAATCCACTTTTTCTGGGCTTTTTCAAAAAGCTTTTGAACTCTGTCATAAACCTGCCCTTCAGGTCCAAGCGAACGGAATTCAAGCTGACGGAAGTTGACATCTTTAGTGTATTCACTTGCGTGTTCTATAAAGCCGTCGTTTATTGCATTTGAAAGGCGGTCGTTATCATCTGCGGAACAGTATTCGTCATAGAGTTTTGCAAACAGGAATTTGAAAACTTCCTCAAAAACGTCTCCACCAAAGTTTGCAAAGATTTTATCTTCAAGTTCAAGAATAACATCTTTTAAAGAGCTTGTATTTTTTTCATCGATAAGAATCAAATCTTTGATTGTAAAGCGATCGTTCAGGATTTGGTCTAAGGTTTCGTTGAATTTTGGCAGGCGGTCAATTTTCTCGAATTTGTAATTCTTATTCTGACTGCTCTGACGGTTGTAATAAAACTCTTTAACTTCTCCACCATCAACTTCTACTGCAATACTTGCCCCAAGATTTTTGCAGTAATTTTCCAGCTGACCTTTTACCTTTTCTTTTCCAACAGCCTTACATTCTACTACAATATACGGAGCGGTTTTATGCTCGTCTTCGTAAATTACAATGTCAGCGCGTTTTGAATCGTCCCGCCCCATCTGAACGATTTTTTCAAATTCAATTCGTTCTTTGGGATAGTTAAATTCCTCAATAAGTTTGTGAGCATAAAGCTGGCGGACAACTTCTTCTGCTTTTAGTTCAATTTCCTTTTCGCGGACCACACACTGAACTTTTGCAACAGTTTTTCCTTCGTCATTTGTTCCGCTAAACATTCTTTCTTCAAGCCATTGTATTTCCGGCTGGGTGAATTGTGTAAGTTTTGAAATCTCGTCGTTTGAAAGAATGTCTTTTAATGTCATTTTTTTTGCTCCTGCTATCTTGTCTATAGTATCGGAAGAAGTTTTCTTATCACTAGGAGAGCCCCAAAGGACTCCCCTTCTTGATCACTCAGGAAAAAATATTTCTTCCACCTGCAGGCATAGTGCATGATAAACAGGCAAGTGTAGCTCCTGTATCTTGAACGTTTCTGTCTCAGGTACAATTACAGAAAGGTCGCACAGTTTTGCAAGCCTGCCGCCATCTCGGCCAGTTAAAACAATAGTCTTCAGCCCCAAAGTCTTTGCTACAGCAGTTGCGTAAATTACATCCTTGGAATTTCCGCTTGTGCTTATTCCTAAAAAAACATCTTCTTTTTTTCCATAGCCCATAACCTGCTGGGCAAACATAACATTGCCATCAACATCGTTTAAGCTTGCAGTCATGAGGGCAGACTGGTTACACAAAGAAATTGCAGGCAGACTTCCCTGTAGCTTATCAGAAAGATAGTCACCTGTTTCTTTGTCTATAGCAGAAAGAGAAGATAAAAACTTTTCATCTGGTTTTCGTTTCTTTACAAAACTTTTTAAAAGCTCACCACAGATGTGATCGCTATCTGCTGCAGAACCACCGTTTCCTGCAATCAAAAGCTTTCCGCCCTTAGCATAACTGTCAGCAATTATTTTTCCTGCTTCCCTAATGGCATTCTCACAGACAGAAAGTTTTGGGTACCGGTCTATAAGTTCTTTTATATAATCCATAAAATCCTCCGAAGGCTCCTATCTGTTATAATCTTCAGGGCCATAATAAATTACTTTTGTTCCATCATTTTCAAATTTAAATGGAACATAAAGCAAATCTTTCATAGCTTCAAGAACAGCATCTTTTTTTCCTTCAGGAACATAAAACAAAAGGAAGCCTCCGCCACCTGCCCCCAAGAGCTTACCGCCAAGGGCACCGGCTTTTATTCCCCTGTCATACTGCTCATCAATGCTACCGGTTGAAATGCCGGTAGAGATTCCCCTCTTAAGTTTCCAAGTGTAATCCAAAAGGCGCCCAAAATCATCTAAATCTTTATCCTTGTCAACAAGAACCTGCTCTGCTTTATCAACCAGCTCATACATTTCTATCAGCTGCTGGGTCTTGTCTTTCATTGATTTTTCTGTTGTTTTTTGGATGTCTGAAGAAAAGCGTGAAAAACCGGTAAAGAAAAGCATCAGGCGGGAATTTAATTTTGCCTTACGGTCGGGGCTTATGATTATAGGGTTTACTGTGTAACCGTCACGCGAAAAGTTTATGCGGTTTAATCCGCCAAAAGATGCCGCTATCTGATCCTGAATACCTCCGGCTTCTTTGCAAAGACTTCGTTCCAGGTAAATCGCATCGTCAGCAAGTTTTCTTTTGCTTGCGTACTGCCCCTTTAATGCGTAGAAAGCTTCTAACATTCCGACCGCAAAAGAAGAGCTTGTACCCAAACCGCTACGGGCAGGCAAGTCGCTTTCGTAAGTCAGCCTTAGCTCGTGCATGTCAAGCCACTTCATTGCTTCCCTGATTGCAGGATGCTGAATTTCATCTAGGGAATTCACTTGTTCTGTCTTTGAATAAGTAAGATGTGTTTTGTATTCAAAAAATTTTGGAAGATGGCGAACCGTTACATAGCAATACTTGTCAAAAGTTGTGCTAAGCACAGCTCCCCCATGTTCATTATAAAATCCTGAAAAATCTGTTCCGCCACCAAAAAAACTCATGCGGAAAGGTGTCTGTGTAATAATCATGAAAGTAGTATAGCACAAAAAAGCAAGTTTAAACAAGGGTGCACAGCGTAAGAGCCCCCGAATCAAGTTCGGGGACGATTTGTGTTAGGTTAAGTCGTAGGTCTCACCGTACTTGACAATCTCAACATCAGGGTAGCCGTTTTCTTTTAGGAACTTCTGAAAGAATACCTGACTTTCACTTTCACCGTGGACTAAGAAAATCTTCTTAAGCCGGCTGGTGTCAAGGCTATTGAGCCAGGCAAGGCTTTCCTGATAGTCTGCGTGAGCAGAAAAGGCATTTATCTTTTCTACGGAAGCTTTTACATTGTACCAGTCACCAAGAATCTTTACTTCCTTAGCTCCTTCTAGGATTTTTCGCCCCAGAGTGTTCTGCCCCATGTAGCCTACTATCAAAACAGTATTGTTCGGGTTGTTGATGTTGTTTGCCAAGTGATACAAAACTCGTCCGGCTTCACACATTCCATCCGCGCTGATGATAATCATGGGGCCAGGCTTCTTGTTCAAATCCTTGGACTCATCTACGCTGGTAATAAATGAAAGCTCGCTGAAACCAAAGGGATTCTTGTGGTGCTTCAGGAATGAGTTCTTTGTCTCTTCGCTGTAACATTCGGGGTGCAGCTGATAGATGCCTGTCGCGTTGACGGCCATTGGAGAATCAACGTAAATAGGAATCCGTGGAATGCGTTTTTGGTCAGCAAGCAAATGTAAGTAAAAGACAAGTTCCTGACACCGTTCTATTGCAAAAGTGGGAATAATCATTTTTCCCTTACGGTCAACTGCCCTTCTGATTACGTGCTCAAGGTCGTCCATGGCAAGCTTAGGTTCTTCGTGTAAGCGGTCACCATAGGTTGATTCCATAAAGATATAGTCAGGAGCAGGAACATCAACTGAAGGGTCACGGATAATGGGTTTCGCTTTTCTTCCTAAGTCCCCTGTGTACAAAATACGGATTTCATCTGAAGGAGCTCCCCTAAGAGCAGCCTCTCCGTTTACTACAGAGCCTCCTTTTTTAGCGTTTCTGTCAACTCCAAAAAGACGGTGCCAAAAGCGTCTGCCGCTTCCCATTCCGCTGCTTTCTGTCCTGCCACTGATGGGATTTTTGCGCTGCCCCGTTATGGTAAAATATGCAAAGGCAGAGCCCAAAATGTGACCTGCATCAAAAAATTCAAGCTGAACGTCTGGGGCTATATACATGCGACGGTTGTAGCTTAGGGAGACAATCTGGTTGGCAGCCTTTACACAATCTTCTTCTTTGAAAAGCGGACGCCAAGTAAACTTTTCCCCCTTCTTGCGGGCCTGCTTGGCAAGGAATTCTGCGTCACGGGCCTGAATGCGGGCACTGTCCATCATAACAATGTTGGCAAGGTCACGGGTTGCAGGGGTCGCATAGATGTTACCTGCATAACCATTCTTTGCAAGGACAGGAAGAAGTCCGCAGTGGTCATAGTGGGCATGGGTTAAGATGACGCTTTCAATTTTGTCAGCAGCAAAATCAAAATTGCGGTTTTTTTCATCTGATTCAGCACGTTTTCCCTGAAAGGCACCGCAGTCAACCATAAAACTGCGTCCGTCAACTTCAAAAATGTGCTTGCTGCCTGTAACTTCCTGTGCAGCTCCTAGTGAATAACAAGTTACTCCCATAATATCACCTCTCTATCCAAAGCAGTTCATAAGAGTGCGTTTGCTGCCGCACAGACCACAAATCACTTTTTGTTGCTACTTACTATTATAAATCAGAAAAGCCGATAAGACAAATTTTTTATTTTAAAATCTGTCTTAAATCATTTTTTTAGATTTTCAGAAAACAGGGCAAAATAAACCTAGCTTTCCACCAAATCTGTGTTATAATTATATCGAGCAAAGCGAAACATGACATAACAGGAGGAAACCATGCTGAACAAAATAAACATACTTTTGCTTGCAGTTTTTGCGCTGCTACTTTCATCATGCTCCCTTCTTTTTAACGGACAAAGTGACAATGCATCTGTAACCATAAAACT
>CAJOQA010000343.1 GCA_905236465.1 uncultured Treponema sp. | reverse complement strand
TTGCTCCACCTTCTTCTGCGCCTGCTCCATTCCTTTTGTTGTTGTGATTTCTGTGTTAATCATGTTTCTGTTCTCCTTTCATTTTTGGCATTGAAAAAGGCGGGTGTTCCGTTAGGATCACAACCGCCGTAAATAAAAAGCACCTTAGATTATTTTTAATCTAAAGTGCTATGTAGCTATATTTTTTCTTTTTAAAATTTTTTATAATCTTCTACTGCTTTTGCAAGATTCTCTTCTGCTTTCTTTAAAGCTTCTTGTGCTTTAAGAACATCTGCTTCAGCTTTCTCTATTTTTTTGATATTACCAGAGTTCTTTGCTTCAGCGAGCTTAATCAAAAGGGTTTTTACTCTTTCATTTTGTTGTTCCTGCTTACTCTTAGCTTTTTCTTTTTTTTCAAGCGCCTTTTGTTTTTTTCGGATTGTTTTTAAATCATATTTATCTTTAATATCATTCCATCTAGGAATATCCAAATCAACACCCTTGTAGTCCTTATAATTTCTTAAGAAATCACTCTTCCAATTTCCAGCAATATTATGAGTCTTTGGATTCTGAAACATAGTTTCTTCCATTGCAGAAATAAAATCCTCAAGATTTTCAAAAATCGAAAAATCGGCTCTATCGTCACTATACCATGTACCTGGTCTTATCTTGTGAACAACATTATCCTTTATCTGCAAGTTAATAGGCCAATTGTCCATGCGCCTTGTTATTTCCCAAACCTTTTTTAACCACACATCTTTAACAGTAACAACACCATCATCGCTCATATCATATCCAAAAATCAGATAATCTACATCCAACATATATGGCTTATCAATAATTTCTGATTGATATACATTAAAATCTGCAATATCAAAGCCGGGACCTGCATTTCTATTAAAAGCTTTTACTTCCAAAAGATTCTTTGTTAAATCATCTGGATTTAGGAAAAAATCTGGTGGCATCTGAGTATTTTCACTAGGAGCATACTCTATTCCATTATGGTCAAGCCATCCTTGTAGCCATTCTTGCATAATATTTCCAACAACATCTCGCTGTTTTACAATTATGCTTACATCCCCCAAGAAAAATGTGATTCTACCTTCAAGTTGAAGAATCTTGTCTTCTGTAACAAGTTTTTCGTAAACTTGCTGTGCTGTCAATCTCATACCGCTCTTACCTCAGCCTCCATCATTTCATCATTTTGATATATCTCCTCATGAAGATAATATTCTCCCAATCTTTTGGCTATAGCTTTTATTACTGGAACGCAAACTGTATTGCCTAGTAAGTCAAAAGCGTCTGCCTCAGATACCATATCTAAGCTATAATCATCTGGATATCCGCATAATCTTTGTGCTTCTCTTATTGACAATCTTCTAATACCGTTTCCATCCACTACTCCAAGCTTAGCAACATCCATAGCAACAAGTGTAGGCGCAAGCTGTTTGGGGTCAAGTATCTTTGAGAACTCAAAAGAAAGTTTTCCAGCAACAATGTTATATCCTTTTTCCAAAGATTCATCTGGTACTCTAACTAATACTCCTTTGTCATTTTCTCTTTGCTGTTTTGGGTGTTCATAAGTTAAATATCCTAAACTTGTAAGATGCTCCAGCATTTCATGAAGATTAGGCACATCAAAGAATGTGCGTATCTGTTCTTCGGTCAATGGCATTCCATCCATCCATTTAATTCCGATAATATCTGCCCAATGCTTCTTTCTTCTTTCCGTCAAAAGCTTGTTTAACAGTTTTTTTTCTTCCTCAGAAGTTTCACCTTTCAAATCAATATCCCAAGAATGGATGTTGCTCTTTCCACCACGCTTATCTTTTATGGCTTTTCCAATCACATCTTCTGGTTTGTAATACTTGAACAGTTTTCTTGTAAAATCAGAATCAACTGTACCTAGTCCATTCTGTAAAATTTCTCCTAATGTAGCTGTATGCTCGTCAAAATTTTCCAAACTGATTTTGCTATTAAGTGTGCCCACAATATAGACTCTTTTACGACTCTGTGGCAATCCAAAAAACTGAGAATCAATTAGTTTATAATTTACTTGATAACCTAATCTCTGCAAATGGTCAATTATCACTTTAATTGTATTACCACCATCATGATTGAGAAGTCCCTCTACATTTTCCAAAAGGAATCCTTTAGCTGGATGTCCACTCTGTAATTTTTCTTTCAGTATTCTCTCAATTTCAAAAAAAAGCGTCCCTCTTGTATCTGCAAACCCCCCTCTATTTCCAGCAGAACTAAATGGCTGGCATGGAAATCCCGCAAGCAAAAAATCAAAATCAGGAATATCCTTGTTCACGTTGACAGAAGTAATGTCTCCAAATATTTTTTCATCTTCACCATAAAAGCCTCTATAGGCTTCAATAGCATACGGCTTTATCTCGGAGGAAAATACACACTCTGTATCAAGTCCCAATTCATTCATTGCTTCTTGAAACCCCAAGCGAATGCCCCCAAGTCCAGCAAATAAATCAATAATCTTAGGCATTATCATTCTCCCCCTACAACTTTTAATTTATTTTCATGTGCATCTATAACCTGCGACGCCTCTATTAAAGCCGTCCTACGCACAAATTCACTGTATGATGCGTATGCTTCAAGCCGAGCTGCTAATTTTAGTTTTTCAAGCTCTTCTTGGCTAACTCTAATGCTCATTGAATAGGTTTTTATTTCTTTTTCCATACATACGTTCCTCCACTATCATACATTCTATCATTTTCGTGGAGCATTTTAAATACGTTTATCCACGAAAGTTTATTTTTTTCATAAGTTCCCTTCTCTGGCTTTTTACATTCTCAGATATCCTTCTCGGCTTACGATAACTAACGTACTGTTTAGGCATGGAATAGGTCTTGTCAATATCTGTTTCACCTATGCACTTGTAAACCTCTGGGAACTCATTAACTAATGCATCAAGTTTTCTTATAACGGCTTTATCTCTGGTGAATACCACTGCATCAGATTCAGCAACGTTGAAATTGATTATTGTTTCTTGCTCATACTTGGATAACTTCATAGACTTATCTCACCTCGCTTTCTATGCTTGTTCGGCTCGTTAA
>CAJOQA010000342.1 GCA_905236465.1 uncultured Treponema sp. | reverse complement strand
TTTACAACATAGTCAACATCAATATGGTAAAGAACATGGGCCCTGATAGCCTGTGTAAAGTAGTGGACGTATTCAAAGTTTTGCTCGTCAAATACTGTAGAATCGTCACTTATGAGTTTGTGCTCATGCAAAATGTCGTTGATTTTGTTCATACCCCTGTTTGTAAAGGATATGCGCTTTGATTTTTCGTCAACTTTGTATTCACCGGCAAGGGCTGCCCTCTCTTCTGGTGTCATTTCCACCTCATCAGGGTAGTCGTTTGTTTTGGGGTCTTTGGCTACTTCTGTGAACAAGTCAACATATTTGTCTACTTCGTGATATTTAAAGGTGTCGTCTTCGCCCTGACCACTTATTATAAGAGGAGTTCTTGCCTCATCAATTAAGATTGAGTCAATTTCGTCGACGATACAGAAGTTAAAGCCTCTTTGAACTTTACGGTTTAAGTCTATTTGCATGTTGTCGCGCAAGTAGTCAAAGCCAAACTCATTGTTAGTTCCGTAAGTCAGGTCACAGGCATAGGCTTCGCGGCGGGCTTCGTTGTCCATGCTATTTAAGATGCAACCGACACTTTGTCCTAAGAATTTGTAGACTCGACCCATCCATTTGCTGTCGCGTTCTGCAAGGTAGTCGTTGACTGTAACAATGTGGACACCCTTTCCGCTTAAAGAGTTTAGGTAGGCTGCGGCAACACACATAAGTGTTTTACCTTCACCGGTTTTCATTTCTGTTATTCTGCCTGAATTCAATACCAAAGAACCCATGAGCTGAACAGGGTAGGCGCGTTCTCCTAGTACACGGAAGGCTGCCTCCCTGGCAAGTGCGAATGCTTCTGGCAGAATGTCGTCTAATGTTTCTCCTTTTGCTAACCGGTCTTTGAGGATTTGTGTTTGAGCAGGAAATTCCTCATCCTTGAATGACTTTGCCCATTCTTCTTTTTCTTCTACTGCCTTTAACTGTGGCTGCAGGGCCTTTACATCGCGGTCATTCTGTGAACCGAAAAAAAACGTCAATACTTTGTCAAACATAATCAACACTCACTTCAAAATTGCATTAATTTGGCAAGTATAACGAATTTTTAAAAAAATAACAAGTGCAGGAGCTAATGCGCGCATCCTTGCGCTTTTTGAGGGGTTTGCATAAGTGGTTCTTGATAAGAAGTGTGGAGCTAAGGAGGGTGACTTAGCACTTAGAGAAATTGGGGAGCTTAAAAGTTACTCGCCAAAAGCAACAAGCCAAGGATGGCGGCTTAGCTCATGCAGAATTATCGAAGATAATTCTGCAATCCTAAAAAAAATCCAGGATGGATTTTTTTTAGGCCTGGAATTGAGAAATTTCTCCGCTGATGTCGCTGATTGATTCCCTCATTTTGCGGGCTATTCCTGTAAGGGCTAGGGAGGCTTCGTTTATCTTTCTTGTATCATTGCTCATTTCCTGCATACTCTGCTGCATAACGGAGGTTGCATCTTGAAGGTTTCTTACCTCATCGAGGATGGCCTTGTTGCCTTCTGACATCTGATGGCTGGCGGTGCGGACTTCTACCGTACTGTTATTCATTTCGTTCAAGGCTGCCCCGATTTGGCGGGATCCTGTGTTCTGCTCTTCCATAGCAGCCTTAATCTGCCTTACAAGACAATCAGTTTCTTCAATTTTACTGCTTACGCTGTTAAATGCAGCAGAAGATTTTTCTGAAGCAGAAACAACATCAATTATAGATTTTTGAATATCCTTAATCTGCTGTCCTATTTTCTTAGACTGAACACCTGAAGTTTCACTTAATTTCCTGATTTCATCTGCAACTACACTGAAACCCCTGCCAGCTTCCCCTGCGTGGGCAGCTTCAATAGCTGCATTCATGGCAAGCAGGTTAGTTTGTCCTGCTATAGAAGCAATGGCTATGTTTGCATTCTTAAGAGTTTCTGAAAGTTGCTTGATCTGCTCGATTTTTTGATTTACGTTTACCTGCATGGCACTGCCTTCCTTTGCGTTTTGAGAAAGCTCTTCAAAAGAAGCTGCCATCTGGTCCATGTTTGTGTTTACAGCCTGAATGTTTCCAATCATCTGCTGAACTTCCAGAGAGGCCTGTGAGACCCCCTGGTTTTGCTTTTCAATCATGTGCTCAAGGGATTCAATGTTAGAGGCAATCTGATTTACGGAGGCAACAGTCTGCTGTACACTTGAGCCTTGATTTGAAATCTGGCCATGGATTGAGTCGATATTTTGCAGGATTTCTGCCAGGGATGAGTTTGTGTTTTCTGTACTAAGTTCTAGTTCTTCGCCTGCATTGCTAAGTTTTGTATTTGATGCCTTTACATCCCTGATTATAGACTGAAGTTTTTCCGTGAACTTGTTGAAGCCCTTTACAACTTCCCCAATCTCATCTTTTGTGTTTACTGCTATGCGGCGGGAAAGGTCTGCGTTTCCGCTTGCAATCTCGTTTATAGAAGATTTTACTTTAGAAAGGGGCTTAAGTGATATGCTGGTGAATACTGTTGAGACAGCAAGCCCTATAATGACTGTTATTGCGATTGTGACTATTACCGCAAAAATCAAGTTGGACAAGGCCCCGAAGTAGTCCCTGTAGGGAACTGAGCAGACAACTGCCCATTTGCAGCTGTCACCGACCGGTGTGTAGACAAAGGACATCTTTTTTCCAGTTTCGTCCTTGTAAATAGCAGTCCCTGAATCTCCGTTACATGCCTTTTGAATAAGGCCTGTAAGCTGACCGCGGGATTCTGTAAGGAAATTCTTTTTTGCCTTTACATTATCTATATTTGCATCTCCTACAATAATTCCGCTTTCCATGCTTATGATTATGGGGTGGCTTTCTTTTCCTACAAGCATACTTCCTGCAATTTCTGACATACGTTCACTTTTTATTACGGCAACAATTCCGCCACAGGGGTAGAGGGTCTCGTCAAAAACAGGCACACAGTAGAACATGACCAGGTTTTCTCCTACAATCTCTGGGTTGCTGGCCGTTTTTTTGCCTAACATAGCGGCATCGTAGTAGGGGCGGGAAGAATGGTTTTCGCGGGAGCCGTCGCTTTTTAGCACTAGGCCATCTTTATTGAAGAAAACAACGCTTTGATAGTTTTTATCTATATTTGCGGTAGCGGTCAGCATTTTATTTTTTTCTTCAACAGAAATGGTGTTGTCACGAAAGTAGGGGAGGGTAGAAAGGGTTGTGAGCATCCTGAATTCCCTGTTGTTAATCTCGTCAATCTGAATGGCGATTTTTTTTGCAGTTGCATCAAGTGTTTTTTCTGCAAGCCCCGTTATGGAAGAGCCGGAGATGAACCTAGTTACAAGGCCTAGGCTTAAGTTTGAGATTATTACAACTAAGGCTACGCAAATTAAAAGTTTGGATTTAAGACTATTTAACATTGTTTTATGCCCCTTTTGCTTAACTTTGATATATATTGAATATTTTCGTTACACTCTCTTATACTTATTATAATTGCAAATTCTCTATACGTCAATTTTTATTTTTGGGCTTGGCAAAATACAACTTTTTTCACTTTATTTAAAAAAAATATGACAATCTTCTTAATTTTTGAAATATTTTACAAAAAATTTGACAGGGTAATTTTGTGGTTGTAAGATGAAAATATAAGCAATATGGAAACGGTTCCATGAAAAAATGCTTATCTGGTGGGGCTATCGCCTCCTTGTAACCCCAGCAGCTTAACAGCAGCAGCGCAAAAAAATCCAGCCCGCACTGCTGCTGTTTCTTAAGATTACATTTAGAGGAAATATAATGAAAGTTTTAAAAAAGATTTTACTTTGTTTTTTATGTCTTGTTGCTTTTCCTTCTTTTGCAGATTCAGCCTTGCCTGGTACCTTTGAAGCAGCAGGTCCTAGTGATCTTGAAAAAGTTTTACAGGCAGATAAAAAGCTGTCTCCTGCAGAAAATGAATTTGTTGTCTATTATTTTAGGAAAGATAAAAACTATGAGCCGTGGGCCCTTTGGCTTTGGGCTCTGCCTGGTGGGGATGGAAACGCAAACTGGACCTACACCCAGAAGTGGAATGTTTTGGATGATGTTGCCTATATGCGTTTTGCCTTAGACGGTTCTTCTACAGGGGGCAATAAGCCTGTTTCTTCAGAGGGGACTGTTGGCCTTATTGTAAGGCAAAAGGGCGGTTGGACAAAAGACGGAAACGATGACCGTGTTTGGAATATAAATACTTGTAAGCGTTGCGTAATCTTTTCAGGTGACCAAAACAC
>CAJOQA010000341.1 GCA_905236465.1 uncultured Treponema sp. | reverse complement strand
CTGCTTATCAGCAAGTTCAAAAATCAGAGAAATCAATTCTTCTTTTGATAATGTTTGCAAAAATGATTTTAAATTCATTATTCCCTTACTTTCACCCACTCTCGCGCCAAGTACAACGGCACATTCGTCATCCAGTCCTGCTCACGGTAATCTGCCATGGAAAAACGGCACGGCTTTAGCGCAGGGTTCACATCATACACCGCTTTTAGACTTTTTGAGCGAAGGTTTTCTTCCGCCTTTACTTCTATCGGATACACCTCGTCTTTTTGAATGATAAAATCAATTTCAAGCGTTGAATTTTCTTTTGAGTAGTAATAGATATTTTTTTCGAGCGTAACCAGTTCCTGAAGGACATATTGCTCGGTAAAGCTTCCTTTGCATTCGGTAAAGGCGTTGTTATTCACAAGCACATCCTTTGAGCTGACCTGAAGCATCGCGCCCAAAAGACCTAAATCTACAATAAACAGCTTGAACGCATCAAAATCCTCATAAAATTTGAGTGGCTTTTCAATTTTTGAAACACGGCAAACCTTGTAAACCAAGCCGGCATCCATAAGCCATTGAATTGCATTTTCAAATTCCTTCGCTCGCCCGCCTTTTTTGATTGCGCTGTAGATGAACTTCTTATTTTCTTTTGCAAGCTGAGACGGAATTGACTCCCACACAATGTTTACTTTAGGAAGATTTTCTTTTGGCACATGCTTTGAAAATTCCTTCTTGTAATCAGCAAGAATCTGATTCTGGATTTTCCTGACAGCCTTTAAATCCTGATTTTCGCAATAGTCTTTTACGACAGCCGGCATTCCGCCCACATAATAATACTGCCGCAAAAGCTCAATAAAAGTATGCGACAAGGAAGAAAGCTCACTCCAGCGATGCTCCTTCATCTGTTCCGTCAATATATTTTTCCCAAGCGCATTGCAAAACTCTTCAAACGAAAGCGGATATAAATTGATTTCATCAACCTTGCCGACAGGAAATCCTACGACATCCTGTCGTGACAAGAATTTATCTGCTTTTGCCCACATCCTTGTGGGCATTCTCTGTAAACCAGTTACAGCAACTGCAATATGATATTGAGGAGCATTCTCGCAAAAATATTTGAGCGAAGTAAGGGCAAGCGGAACCTCCTGAATTTCATCCAAAACAATCAGCGTGGCACATTTTTTTGTCAGCTGACGATTAAACGAGTTTTTTCGTAGCGAGCCACCGATAAACAGGATTTTCTTTTTCACAGTGGGTCTACTTTTTGAGTTGTTTAAGTGAACCTCAAAAACTGAAGTTTTTAACTTGTTAGCACTAGCAGTTAGAAACTTTGCCTGAATTCCTCTGGTGAAGCATATTCAAACACCCTGTAGTTGCCGTCTGAATATACCTCTTTTCCCAGACTAAAAAGACGGCAGTGGGTGGACTTTTGGTACTGCCATTCCTGCACTAAAAGGAAGCACTTTTCTCCTGCATGGTAGTCGTCTTTATAGTAGCGGGACAGAGACAAGTATTTGTGGGGTTTATAGGTTTCAAACATTGTGGGGACATTATCTCCTCCAAGATCTCCCACTTCTATCTTACCATTAGTCATATAAGTAAAAATGTTTGCATTCCAAAAAGAAGCATAACCGAATGTATAACCTTCTTTTTTAATAAAGTCTAATGGAGCATAACGGTCAGAGTTTTTATCTTCTGCTAATATAGTCTGAACTGAAAATATTCCGCCACACATAAAAATTGTTGTTATGGAGAATCCAAAAATATATTTTACTAATTTGTTAAAATTTTTATCTTCAAATAAGAAAGCAAAGCAAGTAATAAACGGAAAAAGACTTGGCAGAAAACGTCTATAAGCAGTAACAGTAACAAATATGCACATTCCCATAAAAACCAAAGAAACTAAAGATAGGGTAACAAAAAAAAGTCTATTAGAATTCTGTTCCTCTCTTTTTTTATAATACGTAACAATTCCTATAAACAAAGTTACAAGAAGAACAAAAATCATAACATTCACAACCCCCGAAGGAGATAGAACACTTATATTATCTTTGTAGCCCAATTCATGAAATAGATATAACCCTATATCTCCTATAGTCATCTCGCCTAGCACTCCAAAGACTTCATCATTCCATGTTGCAAACTTAAAAAGGCGGGGCAAGACAACAGAAGAACCTGCATAACCTAAAGCACAAAATATAAATGAAGCTGTACTGTAAAAGGCGTATGGGTCTTCAAAAAAGAAAGTTTTTATAGAAAATTTTTCATCTTTTTTTACAAGTTCATTTATTTTCGGTAAAAGGGCAGTAACAATCAGGGGAATATGCAAAATCAAAACATAACGGATTCCAGCTAATCCATTCAAGAAGGAAAGAGTAAAAAAGATAATTTTATAAATCTTATATTTTTTACTTTTTACATCTATTAAGGGGCTTGCAAGGTCAAAGAACAATGCCATAGAAACATTAAAGATAACAAAGTGAGGCACATAGTAATTTCCGAAAGTCACTAGATTCCAAATGCCGACGGAGCAGGGGCAAATGGAAATTATTGCAAACAAAAATCTCAACCACTTTTTTTCAATCTTCAGGACTTTTAAAATAGTCAGTTCTGAAAAGAAAAGGGCAATCATGCAACAAACTGCAGTAAGGGCTTTTACAATATTCCATTTATCTGTAAAGAAAAAAAGAATTGTGCTTACTAGCTGAGTGTTAAGCAAACGAAATTCCGTAGAGTAATACCAGGTGCGGGGCCAAAATGTTTTTGCCCTGGCGCCTTCCTTTGCAAGCACAAGCTCGCTTACCATGTCAGAATCAACTTGAGCAACAGTCCTTGTAAAAAATGCAAAGATTAGTATTACGGAAATGCCTAGCAGATATATTGAAAGTAAGAAAATTTTATTCTTGTCAGAATACTTGTAAAAAATAAGGGCATTTATACAGATTGTAACGAAAGCGGGAATTGCCACAAGCTGCAATATCCTTTCTTGCCACTTTGCCATGTTAAGAGTTTTATGCAGTACTTTATCCTGAATGAAATTCTGTAAAACCGGCAAAAGGCTTGCAGAAGTTAAAATAAGGACAAGACTTATTAAAAACATCACTAGTGAAATGCAATCTAAAATTATGGTAGTTCTTTTTGAAAACTCTTTCATTATTATTCTCCTTTAGAAATCTTGATTCAGTCATGCTTAGGTAGCGTAGCGGACGAAACATCACGCAAACTTGTTAGCACGGATTCTTCGAGGTTTTCTGTCTTTTCGCTAACAATAAAGCGGGGGCGGCCTTTTACTTCCAGGTAAATTTTCCCAATGTACTCCCCTATTATTCCCAAGCTCAAAAGCTGTATGCCACCTAAAAAACAGACAATGGAAGTTGTGCTT
>CAJOQA010000340.1 GCA_905236465.1 uncultured Treponema sp. | reverse complement strand
CGGCGACATGCAGTGCGACCTGCTTAAAATCTTTATGAAGTACGGCTGGGATATTCCATTCGTTGATGAAGTGGAAGATAGTTAATGCTCCAGATTTACTGTTTCAGATTCTTTATCTCCCACTCTGGTATATATGCCGTCAAAAGCCCCTCTGCCCCACTTGCAATCTCATAGGGGTTAAAGTAGACGATTATTGTTCCGCGTCTACGCACAAACAGGGGAAAGTCTCCCCTGTTCACCCTTTCTTTCATGGCCCTACCCTTATCAGCATCATAGTCTTCGGCCAAAGACTCTGCGCACAAAGCCGCAAGCTGTCTAGTAGAAAGCCCCGTAACATCTTCTAGGGAAACAAACTTTTTCTTTTTCATGTCATAGTTTACAGTTTTTATCACTTGATGATTACCATTGCCACCTGAAGTGTAATCTACACAATCAAGATAAACAGAAAGCAGGTCTCCGTCCACAAACACGGAATAATTCAAGTAATAGGAAAAAGCGTAAGGAATTTCCTGCCCATGCTCATTAAGTTTCTGCTTACAAAGTTTTATTGCCGCTTCGCCCTTTGCAGACATAAGCCACTTTTTGTATTCCTGCATCGACTGCTCAGGAAACTCAAAATCCTTACCACCTGTTAAAGCCTCAAAATTTTTTTTAAAATCAGAATCTGCTTGTGCCCAGTCGGTCCAAAAAGTAACAGTCATAAGAACATTGAGGGTACATTCCCTTTTCAGGTAAGCAACATCAAGTTCTTCAAGCTCTGCTATTTTCTGGTCCACAGCCTTTAGCTTACCGCCAAAAACCGGATAGGTAACAGAAATATCGTAACCAGGCCCTTCTTCATTCTGTACATTGACAGAATAGCTGAATTTCTCAGCATAGAGGCAAAAGGTCATAACAAAAAATGACAACAAAATCAAAAATAACCGTTTCATACTATTATTCCAAACAAAGAAAAATCAAAATGATTACAGGACACCCCTAAAAATCCTCGTAGACTAAATCTCCATTAAAGATTGTGGCTTTTACCCTTCCTGTTAATGTCTTGCCTTCAAGGGGCGTATACTTGCCCTTGCTTTTAAAATCTTTTCCAGAAACAGTCCATTCTTCATCAGGGGCAACTACAACAAGGTCTGCCATGTAGCCTTTTTTTAAAAGCCCTGTTTCTAACCCTAAAATTTCAGCAGGCCGTGCGGACATCAGTGAAGAAAGCTTTTGTAAAGTAAAGGCATTTTCCTTTACCAGCCTTGTGTTGCAAAGGGCAAAGGCTGTTTCTAGCCCACTAAAGCCTGGTGCTCCAACGGCCTTGTCTTCTGCGGTGTGGGGGGCATGGTCTGTTGCAATCACGTCAGCAGTGCCGTCTTTTAAGGCCTCAATTAAGGCAAGCCTGTCTTCTTCGCTACGCAAAGGGGGATTCACTATTTTAAAGATTCCATCCCCCTCATCGCTAAGCCCTAAGTGATGCGGTGTTACCTCAAAGGTAAGGTTCATTCCCTCTGCTTTAAAACGGCGGATTAGGGTAAGGCATTCAGCAGTACTTACATGGCACAGGTGCAAATGGCAACCGGCAATCCTTGCAAGCAGGATATTGCGGTAGGTCATGCTTTCTTCCGCTGCCTTTAATAATTTATTGGCTTCTTTTAGCAAAGCGGCAGCCTCTTCCCTCTTACCGTTAGCAAGGGATTCTAGCGCCGCGAACCTAAGGGGTTTGGCTGCTTGAGCTAAAAAGGGATCTTCGCAGTGGCAGCTGACAACTATTCCCTTCTCCTTAGCAATCTTCATTCCCTCAAGCATAATGGCAGAATCACAGACTTCCTTGCCGTCCTCGCTTATTAAAGGAACATTTACTGGCTCTAATTCTTTAAGGTGACTTACATCTTTTCCTGCAAAATCTTTTGTTATACTTACCGCCTGATAGACTCTAGCACACTTTGCAACAGCTGCTTTTATCATATTATCTAAAGCTGCATCTTCAGAAGAAATAACAGGATTGGTGTTAGGCATCAAGACCAAAGTGCCAAAGCCACCTGCAGCAGCAGCCCTGCAACCGCTTTCAAGGTCCTCTTTTTCCGTAAAGCCAGGGTCTCTAAAGTGGGCATGCATATCCACAAAACTAGGCATTACAGTAAGCCCTTTAGCATCATATTTTTTAACAGAAGGGTCAGCCTTAAGCTTTTCTGCTTCTTCCGCAGAGACAAAACCTTCAATCACACTATCAGCAAGAAGAAGAGCCCCGTTTTTTATGCAAGTATCTCGGTCTATAAAATCAGCATTATATATTAAAAGTTTATCGGACATACTTTCATTCTATCAAATTTTATGCTTGCAGACCACCCCCTCAAATGGTATACTTAAGGGCATATGAAAGTCCTAGTAGTCGGTAACGGCGGCCGCGAACACGCCATAGCATGGAAGCTTGCACAAAGCCCTTTGGTAACAAACATCATCTGTGTGCCTGGTAATGGCGGCACAGCTTTAGAAAACAAGTGTGTTAATGTAGAAGCCAGCAACTGTAGCTACATTTCGGAAGACACCGAACCCTTGCAGACTTACGTAAAAATAGCAAAACATGAAGGCTGCACCTTAGCTGTTGTAGGCCCGGAAAATCCCCTTGCAGAAGGCATAGCCGATATTCTTTGGCAAGCAGGAATCCCCACAGTCGGCCCTAAAAAGGATGCCGCACAACTTGAAGCCAGTAAAGATTTAGCAAAAGCCTTTATGTCTAAGTACAATGTAGCTTGTGCTAAGAGCAAAACTTTCACTGATGAAAGAGAGGCCCTTGCCTACATAAAAGAGCACGGGGCCCCAATAGTAATAAAAGCAGATGGACTTGCGGCAGGCAAGGGAGTTGTTGTTGCAAAAACACAGCAGGAAGCAGAAGAAGCGGTTATTGACCTGATGGAAAACAATGTAGTCGGTACAGCCGGTAAAAAGCTAGTCATAGAAGATTACCTTACCGGCTCTGAAATTTCTATACTTGCAGCTGTATCCGTTACAGAAGAAAGTGCAAAAGCAGGAAAAGCCTGCATACTTCCTTTCCTAAGTGCCCGCGACCACAAGCGGTTAGGAGACGGGGCTACCGGTCCCAATACAGGAGGAATGGGTGCAATAAGCCCCGTTGATGACGTAACACCCCTTATTTTGTCTCAATTTGAAAAGAACATATTAGAGCCTACACTAAAAGGTCTTATCCAAGAAGGCTACGATTATAGGGGCTTTATATTCTTTGGTCTTATGCTTACCCCTGAAGGCCCCAAGTGCCTTGAATACAATGTCCGCTTAGGGGACCCAGAAACACAAGCCGTACTTCCGCTGATGGACTTTGACTTTGCCTCTCTTTGCCAAGCAATAACTGAAGGAACCCTTAAAGACTTTGACCTAAGCTGGAAAAAGGGCTACGTCGTAGCCCCTGTAGTAGTTAGCGGAGGTTACCCCCGTTCTTACAAGAAGGGACTGCCCATTGAAATTCAGCAGGAGACAATAGACAGCCTAGGTGCAAAAATCTTTATAGCAGGAGCCATAGCAGACCGCAGGCATCCAAGTTCTAGCAAAATAGCAGGTCTTGTCACTAGTGGTGGCAGGGTTTTAGCTTGCTCTTCTTACGGGACCACCTTTGAAAAAGCATGGAAACAAGCCTATGCAGCATTGGAATACGTAAAATTTGAAAATATGTTCTACCGCAAAGACATAGGTCTTCCTGGAGCAGCAGAATCCAATTAATTTTTTTTGTCACTCCGAAACTAGTTCGGGGTGACAGACTACAGCAAAATGAGCCCCGCAAGTCCTAGCGGAATCAAATAGAGGGCGAACCAGCCCAGTCTTCCCTTTTTAATCAGCTTCATTAAAAACATCAGGGCAAGATAGCCACAGACAAAAGCTGTTACAAATCCTACAGCTAAAGGAGCAAGGCCAATCTCTGTAAGACTAGAAAGATCCTTTAACTCTAGCAAAAAAGCCCCTAAAATTGCAGGGATGGAAACTAAAAAGGAAAATTCCCCAGCTACAGTCCTATCAAGTCCGCAAAAAAGGGCACTTGCTATAGTTGAACCGCT
>CAJOQA010000339.1 GCA_905236465.1 uncultured Treponema sp. | reverse complement strand
TCCTGCTACCTGGTGCGATGCCAGCTTCAACCCCTTCAGCTATATGGTGGCCCTTTACTATTGCCGCAACAGCCTGCAAGTCGTCAAGTGAGGAGTTTGTGCAAGAACCGATAGCAACTTGAGTTACCTTAGTTCCCTTTAAGCTAGCAACTTCTTTTACCGCATCTGGTGAGTTGGGGCAGGCTACTAAAGGTTTTAGATTATTTAAATCTATTTCAATTATTTTATCATAGACTGCACCTTCGTCTGCATTTAATTCTGACCAATCATCTTGGCGACCCATGCTTTGCAAAAAGACCTTTGTTGTTTGATCTGAAGGGAAAACTGAAGTTGTAGCCCCAAGTTCTGCCCCCATATTTGTTATCGTGGCTCTTTGGGGAACGGTCAGGCTTTCAACACCAGGGCCAAAGTATTCATAAATTGCGCCGACTCCGCCTTTTACGCTTTCTTGGCGAAGAACTTCCAGGATTATATCCTTTGCACTGACGCCCTTGTTGAGTTTTCCTGTAAGTTTTACACCAAAGACTTTGGGCATTGCAAGGTGAAAGGCCCCACCGCCCATTGCAACTGCAACGTCAATTCCACCAGCCCCAATGGCTATCATGCCTATACCGCCACCGGTTGGGGTGTGGCTGTCTGAACCTAACAATGTTTTTCCTGGTTTTCCAAAGTGCTCGATATGCACTTGATGACATACACCGTTACCCGGGCGGGAAAAATAGAGACCGTACTTTGCCGCAATAGACTGGAGATAGCGATGGTCATCCTGATTTTTAAAATCTGTCTGTAAAGTATTGTGGTCTACATAAGAGACAGAAACTTCTGTCTTTACCCTAG
Organism: uncultured Treponema sp.; assembly: GCA_905236465.1. Classification (GTDB taxonomy): domain Bacteria; phylum Spirochaetota; class Spirochaetia; order Treponematales; family Treponemataceae; genus Treponema_D. The sequence goes on along the minus strand of CAJOQA010000339.1, from coordinate 2,093 downwards.
GAACTCCTATTGTCTCAAACTGCAGGTAAGCCATGGTTCCGGTAGCATCCTGAGTTAGGGTTTGATCTATTCTAAGGGCAATGTCTATTCCCCTTTCTATGGGGGTTCCTGGTGTAAAGTCTAATGTACCTTTTACAATGTGATTTTGGATAATTTTTTCTGCAAGTGTAAGTGCCATGGTTTTTCCTCTTAGCTAAGACACCTTTGGTGCCACTTTTTTTAAGTTGCCTCAAAAAGTACATCTTCAATGCCTGAAGTTTTTTGAAGCTCCCTTTACTTTATATAGTAACGGTTTAACAGATTTTTTACAAGTATTGGTATAATAGTTCCTGCAAATAGGAAGGGGGCAAATGGAATTTTTTTTCTTTTTGAGGAGGAAAAAGCAAGGATGTAGGTGAAGGCTAAAAGGCAAGAAAGAAAAAAGCCTATAAACGCTTCCGGCAAACCCGCAAAAAGTCCGCAGAAAACGCTGTATTTTACGTCTCCTAGGCCTAAGGCCTCTTTTTTTGCTAAGTAAACGAGGGTAAAAAGGGACAGGCTAAGCAAGGCTGCAATAATGTGGCTTGCAAAATAATTTAGGTCAATAAAACGTGTGAAAAATGAGACTGTGTAAAAAATAATTAACAAAATGATTCCCGCGTATAAGGGGAAAAGCGGAATAAGCCTTGTTTTTGCATCGCAAAAGGAAATGTATGCAGAAAAAGTGCAAAAAATCAAGGCTGAAAAAAACTGTGTAAGCGTCAATTTTGTTCAGGTAGGCAAACTTTGCCATGAGAAAGAATTTTAGGATAAACTGTTATTTTAAGTTTTTTTTCAAGTTTTGCATAGTTTTGCATTTCTACAGCATCCCCAATAAGGCAGTTTACCCCTTTTTTACCAGCCCGCCCAGTTCTACCTGCCCTGTGGATAAAGAAGTCAGGGGCTTCCGGTAAATCAAGCTGCACTACATGGCTTATGCCAGTGATGTCTAGTCCCCGTGCTGCAAGATCAGTTGTTACAAGAACCTTTATCTTACCGCTTCTAAAACGATCAATGGCAGCTTTGCGGTCTCTTTTATCTGATTTAGCACTTAGCCCAGCACATTCAATGTTTTTGTATTTAAGTTTACTTACAATATTTTCTATTTGGTCACTTCTTCCGGTAAAAACCAAGAGCTTAGAAGGAGCAACTGCATGAATGAAGGAGCGAAGGGTGTCGATTTTATCCCTCCTTTCTGCGTAAATGGCCCAGTGCTCTATTCGTTTTCTTAGAACATCCTCTTGTGGCAGGGTAATCAGTTTTAAGTTATATCCGCTTTCTGTAAGGATTTTCTGGGTATAGGAGCTTACTGTTGCCGAATTCCCTAAAAGCTGCACCTTTTCAGGTAGCCGTTCTAGTAAGGCTTCGGTTGCTTCCCTAAGTTCCTTGCTCAAAAGCCTGTCAGCTTCGTCCAAAACTAAAAAATCAACTTTATCTGCTTTAAGTTTTTTTAAATGAATTAACTCAAGCAACCTGGCAGGTCCCCCAATGACAATCTCTGGCTTTTGTCTTAGCATTTCAATCTGCCTAGATATAGGAGCCCCGCCTATGCAAAGGACACATTTTTTATTGCTTATAAGCTGAACTTGCCCCTTTATTTGCGAGGCAAGTTCGTATGTGGGGGAGGCGATAAGAAGTTTTATGCTATTGCTGTCTTTTTCTTCCAAGCTCATCTTTTGAAGCAGGGGTAAAAGGTATGCGAATGTCTTTCCGGTTCCTGTCTCGCTTTGAAACAAGAGGTTTTCCCCCTCTAAGATAAGGGGCATAACCTTTTGCTGCACGGGAGTAGGTGTTTGTATGTTTAGGGCCTGTAGTTTTTCTAAAAGACCTAAATCAGAGATTCCAAAATCTGAAAATGCTTTATCCATACTTTTACTATAGCATATTTTTCTATTTTTGTGGTATACTTTAGGAATGAAAATTGGAATAGACACTTTTGGCCTTGACCACGGCAGGTCGGGTTTAGGCTCTTACCTTTTATCTCTTGCACCCTGTCTTCCCTTAGAAGAAGGTCTTTCTTATGAATTTTTTGGTTCAGAAACTGACCGCTATACGTATTCAGGGCCTGAAGGCAG
>CAJOQA010000338.1 GCA_905236465.1 uncultured Treponema sp. | reverse complement strand
GTTTCAAAAACCGTACTGTCATTTGCGACGGTGAATAAGACTATATACTCAATTAAAAAAAGTGTCAAGTGAAAATTCGTTTTTTTTTGTATTTTTTTTAATTTTTTTTCTTTCAGTCAAAATGACGGGAGGAAAGGTGCATAGTGTACACTATGCAAAGGAATGGACAAATTCCTTTGCAGCAAATCCTTCGCTTTGCTCGGATTTGCTGCAAATTCAAGCCAGTTCGAGATAAGGAAAATGAATCCAAAAATCACTTGTGTTATACCTTGCTTTAATGAGGAAGAAGCAATACCTTTATTTTACAAAGAGGCTCTTGCGGTGCTTGAGCCTATGAAAATTTCATATGAGCTTATTTTTGTAGACGACGGTTCATACGACAAAACGCTCACTGTTATCCGCAATCTTCAGGAAAAAGATTCAAAAGTCCACTTTGTTAGTTTTTCAAGGAACTTTGGAAAGGAAGCCGCTTTATATGCAGGGCTTTCTAAAGCAAGAGGGGAATACGTTGCCGTTATGGACGCAGATTTACAAGATCCCCCGTCCCTTCTGCCAGATATGATGGCTGCCATAGAATCGCAAGGCTATGACTGCGCTGCGACAAGACGGGAAACGAGGAGAAACGAGCCTATGGTGAGGTCTTTTTTCGCAAGACTTTTCTATAAAATAATGAGAAAAATGAGTAACGTTCCTGTAGTAGATGGGGCAAGGGATTTCAGGCTGATGTCAAGGCAGTATAAGGATGCTGTCTTGACACTAATGGAAAAGAACCGTTTTACTAAGGGGATTTTCCCATGGGTTGGTTTTAAGACAAAATGGTTTTCATATGAAAATGTGGAAAGGTCTGCGGGAAAGACTAAATGGTCCTTTTGGTCACTTTTTCTTTATTCAATAGATGGAATTATTGGTTTTTCCACAAAGCCTTTAGCATTTTCTGCCATAACAGGAATAATCTCGATTTTTGCATCCTTTTCCCTTATAGCTTTTATTGTGATCAGAAGGCTGATTTTCGGGGATCCTGTGCAAGGTTGGGCAAGCCTTGTCTGTTTCATTACATTCTTTTCAGGCTTACAGCTTTTTTCTTTGGGAATATGCGGCTTGTATATTTCTAAAATCTATACAGAGGTCAAGAACCGGCCTTTGTACATAATAAAAGAAGAAAAATAATAGGAGAATATAAAATGAAAAATCAAAATATGAACAAGAATTACACTACAACCTTGGTATTGTTTTTTATTACCTATGTCTTTCTTATATTTGTCAATGCGGTATTTCCAACGCAGAGTGATGATATAGGAAGAAAGATTGAGGGCATCGGGAGGGCTATTGAATCCTACAAATCTTGGAACGGAAGATTTGGGGAACTGCTTTTGGTAACTTTTGGTTCATATCTTTCCACGACCATATTTTATGGTCCTATAAACGGACTGATTGGTTCATGCGTGATAATGCTTGCCTTTGTAAACATAAGGGGACGGCTTCCTGAAAAATCAGTAAAAGACATTTCTTTTTTTGGGGCCTTTCTAGTAATCCTCCTGCTTGACACAACATCCTCTTTTGGTTCAATCTTTTATTGGGCAGCAGGCTCATTTAACTATCTTTGGGCATGGTTATTCATCCTGCTCTTGATAACTCCTGTAGTTTCTTTTTGGAGGGGAGAGGTATTTTCTGAAAAAACTCAAAAAATCATAACAGCATCAAATCTTCCTTTGGGGATAATAGCAGGCTGGTCAAGTGAATTTGCAATTGTCATTATAGTTTTGTGGATTACTACTATAATCTACGCAAAAATAAGAAAAATAAAACTGCCGCTATGGTACTACACTGGACTTGCAAGTCTTTGTCTAGGCTGGATAATTTTATACATAAGTCCTGCCTTAAAAATCCGCGGTGCGAACGAAAAAAAATATATATCCCTAACAGATTTATTCAAATCAGGTCCCGAAGGTATATTCAAGAGACTTATAAAAACCTATGATATGTTTAGAAAGATTTTCTATTATCAGACAGCTTTTATACTTTCCCTTTTTCTTCTAGAAACTAGCTTATTAAAAAAAATAGGATTGAAAAAAATTCTAGCAATTTTTCTCTGCATAATTCTGCTCGCATTATCTCTTTTTATAAACAAATTAATTTTTATGTTGCTCGCTATAAGCATCTTCCTTATTATTTCGATAAAAACAAAAAAACAGGATACCTATCTGGCTAATCTTTACCTTTGTATGGCAGGCTTGCTTATAGTAGAGTTCTTATACATAGGAGCCACTATTCAAATATATGTTCCTAGACGGGCCAGGATTCAATTTACTTTTATTTTTTCTGCAATGTTTTTTATTCTTATGGAATACTTCTTCAGGATGACTGAAAAAAAACAAGGGCTGCAAAAGGCTTTTCTTATTCTATCATGTTTTATCTCAGCATCAACTATGATTTTTGTCGCATCAGAATGCTTTAACATGCATCTAAAATGGAAGAAGATGGAAAAAAGTATTTTTGATCAAAAAGCAGCTGGTCTTGAGGACATAATCGTAGAAGAAAGCACTTTTGACTCCATCTATTGGTCATACGGGGACTGGTCAAATCCGCACGAATTTCCTTTTGAGTGGCCCAATACATCCTATGCGCAATATTATGGGGTAAAGACTTTTACTGCTCAATGAAGGGACTTAGGGCTAAAACCGCATTTTTACAGCAATCAGGGCAGGGACAAAGGACGGTTCCGCTTGAAACCCCTTTTAAGTCCTTGCAGATTGTTGTCCCGCATTTTTCCTTAAAATCCAGCAAAAGGCTTTTGGCAGCCCTAGGGCTTCCCTTTCCGTCTGTCAG
>CAJOQA010000337.1 GCA_905236465.1 uncultured Treponema sp. | reverse complement strand
TCCCATCCCGAACACGGAAGTCAAGCTCTCCTGCGCCGATGATACTGCTAACGCGGGAAAGTAGGTGGCTGCCGGCTTTTTTTTATTTTTATTTCTTAATTACCTTTTATCTCTTTCCGAATAATAAAATATGGATAATAGTTCTAAATATACATGTGCTATAATTGGACTTGGAAGAATAGGCTTTTCGTTAGGCTTTGACAAATTAAGAGAACAACCTGCATCTCACACAATGGCATTAAAACGAAATTCAAAAATTAATATAGTTGCTGGTTGTGATATAAACCCTGAAAATCTTTATGAATGGCAAAAGTATAATAAAAAAGCTTCCATATATAGGAATGTAGATGATTTATTTAAAAATATTCATGCAGATATAGTTACTGTTGCTGTGAATGAAGAAAATCATTTGCCTGTAGCTATAAAAGCTATCCAAACAAATCCTAAACTTGTGATTTTAGAAAAACCAGTTGCGCTTAATACAAGTGATGCTTTTGAGCTACAAAAAGTTTCCGAAAAATTTAAGGTGCCTATTTTGGTAAACCATGAAAGAAGGTTTGCTCTAGATTATAACCTAGCTTTGGATTGCTTAGATTCTATTGGTTCCATTCAGGAAATTCATGCAAGTCTTTATTCAGGTCTAAGGGTTTATAGTGCAAAGGAAGAAGCAACCGGTGCGTACAGTTTACTGCACGATGGAACTCATTTAGTGGATATTTTGCTTTTTTTTCTTGAAAAAATAGAAAGTAAAAATGTGGTTTTAAAAAATCCGCAAATACATGGTCTTTATAGAGATGAAAAAGGGGATGTTAGAAATGTTTCTGCCATATACTCTTTTGCATCTTGTCCCCTAGTAGAAATAAATATTAGTGGTAGAAGTAAATTTTTTGGTTTTGGACTTGAAATTTTAGGAACTGAAGGAAAAATATCAGTTGGAAATGGATATTTTGAAGTTTTCCGACGTAAACCTTCAAAACTATACAGTGGTTTTTATTCTCTAGAAAAAGATAAAAAAATCCGAAAGCCAAAGAAAACCCTTTATTTTTCAAATATGATAAGTAATGCCGTTGATTTTTTAGATGGTAAAAGTAATCTTAAATCAACGTTGCAAACAGGAATAAATGCGCTTTCTGTACTTGAGGAAATAAAAGCTAGTATAAAATAGTTGCCTTAACTTGTAAACTAAAAAAAGTGTATTATAATATAGTGTATGAAGAAGATTACATTGACTTTTCCTGATGGAAGCAAGGAAGAATTGGTAAATGAAATTCGCCCCAACGCTAGCACTTTGATGAACAAACTTATGCAATCTGGAAAAAAATTGCTTGCTGTCAGGGTGAATAATGAAATCTGTTCTTTGGACAGCGCAATAAACATATCGGCTGATTTAGAACCTGTATATGATGACTCAAAAGAAGGTGCTGCTATTTATCGTAGGTCCCTTTGTTTTGTTTTGGCAGCTGCAGCTCATAATATTTTTCCTAATTCACGATTGCTTGTAGGCCATTCTTTGGGGTATGGGTATTATTACACCCTTGATACGGGGAAAACCTTAAAAACAGATGAAATTATTCAACTTAAAAACGAGATGTTGCGAATAATTCATGCTGATGAAATTATAGAAACTGAATTTATTTCTTATAAAGATGCTTGTTCCTATTTTGAAACTTTGGGGTTAGTTGAGACTCGAAAGCAGTTGAATTACCGTTCTCCTTCAAGAATTCAAGTAAATACCCTAGAGACTTTTACTGATTTATATTTTGGTCCTTTGGTAAGTTCTACAGGGGTTTTGGATGTTTTCGATTTAATGCCTTATCACGAAGGGTTTCTTCTTCGCTTTCCTAAACACAATGAGCCAGAAAAACTTCAGCCATTTGATGACCAGCCTAAGCTTTTTGAAATATATAAGCGCTACAAGGATTGGGGAAAAAGACTTAATGTAACTTCAGCTGCTTCTCTAAATCAGATAATACATGATAGGCGACAAAATGAATTTATAGATATTACTGAAACCCTACAGACTAAATGTATTTCTGATATTGCTAGTCAAATTCATGATAGGGGAACTGTTAGGGTTGTTCTTATTGCAGGTCCTTCTTCCTCTGGAAAAACGACTACTAGTAAGAAACTTGCTTTACAGTTGCAAGCTCTAGGGTATAGGCCTAAAGTTATAAGCCTTGATTGCTACTATGTAGGTAGGGAGCTAACTCCAAAGGATGAAAATGGTAATTATGACTATGAATGTCTAGAAGCTTTGGATGTTGATTTAATAAACCACAATCTTTTGGATCTTTTTGATGGAAAAACTATAGAAATTCCTTCCTATGACTTCCATGAAGGAAAGAGATATTTTAAAGGTGAATATATGAACCTTGCACCTAATGATATCCTTGTTATGGAAGGAATTCATGGCTTAAATGATAAACTTACATCTTTAGTTCCACCTGAAAAGAAGTTTAAAATTTATTTGTCAGCTCTTACACAGTTGAATCTTGATGATCACAACAGAATTCCTACTAGTGATAACCGACTTATCAGGCGTATTGTAAGGGATGCACAATTCCGTGGAAAGTCTGCCGCAGATACAATTGCAATGTGGGATTCTGTTCAAAAAGGGGAGAGGTTGCATATCTTCCCATTCCAAAACAATGCGGATGCTATGTTAAATACAGCCTTAGATTATGAGATTCCTGTATTAAAAGTTTACGCAGACCCGCTCTTGCGTTGTGTTACCCCTTTGCAAAGAGAATACGGAGAAGCAAACAGACTTTTAGCCTTCCTGAATAATTTCTCTACTATTCCAGCTACTGCTGTTCCCAGCCATTCAATAATCAGGGAATTTATTGGGGGATCTGCCTTCCATTATTAATTGATTTTTGCTACATTAAACCGCTGTTGCTCTTGCTTCAGCGGTTTTTTTTATTTAATTGCTAAGTTTTTTTTCTAAGATGCCGATGTTGAGAGTATGGGTATGAACAATTTTTTTAATTCAGTTGATTTACTTCACAAAGCTCTTGATGTTGAGACTCTGCGCTATCAAGTGACAGCTAATAATATAGCTAATAGTGAAGTTCCCAACTATAAGAAGCAACAGGTTAATTTTGAAAGTGAGTTGAAGAGGGCTTTTGAATCTCGGGACAATGCAGGCGAGGCTTTCCGTATGATTACAAGTGATGACCGCCATGTAAAAAGTGAGCAACCTAGGGACTGG
>CAJOQA010000336.1 GCA_905236465.1 uncultured Treponema sp. | reverse complement strand
ATACTGCTAACGCGGGAAAGTAGGTGGCTGCCGGCTTTTTTTTATTCATACACTTTAAAACTTACTTTTTACATGTTGCCATAGATATCGGAAACTGTAAACTTTTGATGTATTGACAATGGGCTTAAGCCCATTGTCAAATCGAGATTATCGAACAAGTCTAATAAATTAATAATGAGGTGGTTTTCTGTTAGGAATTTCCCCTTCGAGCTGATCAGACATTTCTTGTATTTTATTCTTTAACAATCTGTTTTCATTTGTAAGAATTTCGATTGTTTTACTGTGTTCAACGGTAACTTCTTGCAACTGGTTTACAAAATCTTCTAGATATGAGAGTTTGGTTTGTATGTTGATAATTTCTTCTTCTGTACTCATATTGATATTTTCTTTCCTTTTATGCTCTTTGTCAATCGCTGCTTTAGACATAAAAGCTATGTTAGTTTATAATAAGAAAAAATCCTTTAAGGGGGAAACTCATGCCTGTAAAACTTCTTTTTGCTCTAATACTTGTTGTACTTGTTGCTTGCTTTACTGGTTTTAATTTAAACAATAAATGTGATTTATGGTTATTTTATACTTTTAAGGACTTGCCCATTTTTGCGACAGTTATTGCATCTTTTGCTTGTGGTGTTTTAGTTACCCTTCCTTTTACTTTTGGAAAAAAAAGAAAATCAGAAGACAATCTTCTAAAAGAGAAAAGAGTAAAAGGCTGGCGTCGTAAATCATCTAATAAAAATAAGCAGGACGAAAGTGAAGAAGAAAAAACTTCTGTTGTGGATTTTGATAATGTCTAAATCTTATAAAATTTTTATTGGGTTACTCGTGTTTTCTATATTTTCCTCTCTAGCACCCTTGTTTGCGGAAGGAAAAAGTGCCTTGCAGTTAAAACAAGAAGCCCTTAATCAGGAAAGTATTCAAGACAGTATTGAGTATGTGAAAAGCAATCTGCCAAATTGCTCAACAAAAGCAGATACAAGATCTTTGCTTACTTTCCTTGCAAGTTTGCAAGAACAATTGGGCCTTTATACCGATGCTTCTTACTCTTATGCTAAGGCAGCAGGCATTGCGGCTAAAGATGCAGAAGGGATGGAAAAAGTTTCCTCTGAGCAGCTTGTCATAAGGGCCGTGCGTTGTGCCTTAAATTCAGGGGATTGGGAAAGAGCTGAAACTTATTTGAATAGCGCAGTCCGCTCCTCTACAGACAAAGAGATTTTGGCTTATGTAAATCTTTATGGAGCATGGGCTTCTTTGTGTAAAGCCCAGTCTATGGAAGAGGCGAAAGACCCTATTGCGCTGCTGAATGCCTATGTTGATATGGATTCTATGCTGCCAGTAAAAAGTCAGTTGCTTTTTACCCTTTGGTATGTTACAGGAAAAAATGAGTACGCATCTTCTTTGCAAAGGGATTTTCCTAATGGGCCTGAAACTTCTATTGTTCAAGGAAAGTCAAAAATGGCAAGTGTTCCTTTTTGGTACTTTCTTCCACGGGTTTCCCATGATAGTGCAGCCTTCTCTGAAAAAAAGGCCACAAGTGCAGTGACTGCGAAGAAATTGCAGGTTGGTTTTTTTGGGGTAAAGGCAAATGCTGATGAATTGATTGAAAAACTTTCTAAAAAAGGTTTTTCTTCCTACATTAGAAGCGAAAAACGTTCGTCTGGTAAAACGTATTACGCAGTTCTTGTTGATGATACTGATGGAAGTATGGAAAAAAAATTAAAATCAGCTGGATTTGACTGTTATCCGGTAAAATAGAGATTTTTTTATCATTCCTTTACTTTTCATTGCATAACTTCTAATTTTTCTTTATAATACATGACATTATGAGTGAAACAGAGAATCAGACAAGAAATGCAAAGGAACTGTGTCACTGGGCTGACTTGCAGGCTGACCGCATTATTAAGCAGAAGGGAGATTTGGATTTATATACCTGTGCTTCTGGTATAACTCCCAGTGGTACCGTTCATATTGGAAATTTTCGTGAAATTATTACTGTGGATTTGATTGTTCGTGCCCTAAAAGATAGGGGGAAAAACGTTCGTTTCATATATTCTTGGGACGACTACGATGTATTCCGCAAGGTTCCGGCTAATATGCCAAAACCTGAAGAACTTGAAAAGTACCTGCGTTTCCCTATTACAATGGTACCGGATACTTTTGGTCGCGATGAAAACTATGCCCGCCACCACGAACGTGATATTGAAATGCAGTTGCCCCGTGTTGGTATTCACCCGGAGTTTTTATATCAGGCAAACCGCTATAGGGAAAACCGCTATGCAGAAGGTATGAAAAAAGCCCTGCAGCAAAGGGATTTAATAAAGTGGTGCTTGAACAATTACCGCGATGAGCAGCACAAAATGAAGGAAAGCGATGAATATTGGCCAGTAAGCGTTTTCTGTTCTAAGTGTAACAAAGATACAACTCAGATAACGGGCTATGATGGCGAGTGGGGACTAAGCTACAAGTGTGACTGTGGTAATGAAGAGACAGGCGACCTTCGTTCTTTTAAAGGTTTTAAGTTAGGTTGGCGTGTAGACTGGCCAATGAGATGGAATGAGGAAAAAGTTGTATTTGAGCCTGGTGGAAAAGACCACATTAGTCCAGGTGGATCCTACGATACTGCAAAACTTGTCAGCAAAAAGATTTATGGCTGGGATGCTCCTATAACAATGAAGTATGACTTTGTTGGTCTTAAGGGAATTCCAGGAAAGATGTCTTCTTCTAAGGGAAAGGTTATTTCCTTAGTTGATGCTTTGACCGTTTATCAGCCAGAAGTTTTACGCTATATTTTTGCCGTAAATAAGGTAGACCATGAATTTGCAATCAGCTTTGACCTTGATGTCATCACCATGTACGAAGCCTATGACAGGACAGAGCGTATAGCATGGGGAATTGATAAGGCAAAGAATGATGATATATTCTTGCATGAAAAAAGGGTGTATGAGTTAAGTCAGATAGAAAACGGAATGCCTGCTGTAATGCCATATCAGATTGGATTTAGACTGCTGACTACTTTGTTGCAGACTTATTCAGGAGATATTGATGCAGTGATTGCTTCCCTTGCTGATGTAAAGGATGAACAAAGGGAATGTCTTGTCCGCCGCTGTCAGTGTGCCTGGTATTGGGTTACTGAATGTGCTCCTGAAGACTTTAAGTTTGCCCTTAGGCTTGACGGTAGCAAGGCTAGCCTTGATGAGACAGAAACAAAGGCTGTTGTGCAGATAAGGGACACAGTTATTCCAGTAATGGATGAATGTGAGACTGACAAGGATTTGCAGCAGAAGATTTATGATATTGCTACAGGGCTTGGAATGCAACCTAAGGCTTTGTTCACAACCATGTATCATGTTCTTGTTGATAAGGATCAGGGACCACGTTTGGCAAGTTTTATGAGGATTATTGGTAAAGAAAAGCTTGAAAAGATTTTGAGCGTTTACTAATGAGTTAGGCAGTGAAGAATCTGTAAAAGGGATTTTTCACTGCCACTTTTTTTTATTCCATTAAATCTGAAAGGTCTTTGTTGATTTTTTCTGCATTGTAATCTGCAAGGTAAAAGTAGTAGGGGCTTACGCTGCTTTTGCAAAGGTATTCATCATTTTCCTTGAAAAGTTTTACAGTTACTGTTTTTTCTGTGCTTGTGATTGTTAGTGAGGCTAGGACTGCTTCTTGTGTGTCTTTGTTGTCGTCCGCCCACTTTTGGGCACTTAATCTTGCAATTTGGCTTATCCAAGCGTTTACCTTGCTTTGATCAAGACTTCCCTTTACCCCTGCTTCATTTTGCAAAAGTTCCCATTCACTTTCGCCAGCATCTTTTGCTTCTTTCTTTTGCAAAGAAAAGGTTCCTTGTGCAGATGTTAGGCTGACAGCTTTTATGTTTGCAGAAGAAAGCGAGTAGACGCTCTTGTTGCGAAGAGACTCTGTGCTTGCTGAATAATCTGAATGAAGAGAGCCTGCTGCGATATAAATTACATCTTT
>CAJOQA010000335.1 GCA_905236465.1 uncultured Treponema sp. | reverse complement strand
GGACATTTTATCTGGACAGATTCAATCTTTGATCCTGATGACCAGTATTTTTTTGAATTCTGCGCTCCCAAAAATCGCCATAATCATATCTGGTTTAAAGGCATAGTAAGTCGAACAAAGCGTTCCGAAATTGAGCGCATGTTTAACATTGCATTGGCCAGAAACAAAAAGCTAAGAAAATTAGAAAAAGCATTTGGAATAAAATTCAATTCCATGAAATTTAATGAAATGCAAAAGCTTATAGGGAAGTGTGACTGGAAGTATGTAGGCCCGGATTTCTATCCTCTTCCTAAAATTACAGATTTCCCAGGCGCCCCGATTTTTGATCCGGTTTATTATGAATTCGATGTAACGCAATTAAAGCCAAAAATCCTGGGGAAAGTTTATAATACCAATCTTTACAAGAATTACTATTTTGACGAACAAGGTAACATTATCACCAATGGTGATAATATAGAATGGTGGCGCTGGGATTTTTATAAGGAGCCGTCAGCACTATTCGACTAACATTCCAATGCCGAAGATGTATTTTCACAATCTCAAAAAAGAAAAAAAATATAAAAACATATTAGTTTGACGATATCTTCTATTAAACCTATAATTATTATAAAAGAAAAAAAAGGAGCATTATAATTTATGTGGGAAAGTGTCGAAGCAATCAATTTCGTAAAAGTTAATAAGCTTACTGATGTAGAAGAAAAACCTGGTTTATATAAGATTGTAAATAAAAGTGAACCTGATAAGATTTATATTGGAAATGCTTTTATAAATTTGAAGTCGGCACTTAACAATAATATTTTTAAATGTCCAGGCCGTGAAGAAACAAATGACTTGCTAAAAGATATCAATGCCTTGAGAAAGGAAAACAAGAATCCGGAAGAATATTTTGATATTTACGTATGCTATCAGGAAGCTGGTGGCGAAAGATATGATTTGACTCTAGCAAAACGACTCCTTATTTCTGAATTGCAGCCATATTATAATTACAAGGGTAAACCGGCTAAACCAGAGCCTGAGCCAGAAGTCATTCATCTTTCTGATGATTATATTCAGGAATTAAAGAATAAGATGGCTGATATAAAAGCATTCCTTGAAAAAAATCATCCTCAAATTCCTGAACTTTATGATTTAATTGTTCTTGCACTTCAGTTCCCTAATGCCTCTTCAATAAGTAGTTTGGTTAAATCTATTGGAAGAGAATTTATGCTGAATGAAACTCAAACTTTTGTCTTTAAGCAGGGCAAACGTGGACTCGGTACAAGCAAAAAATATGTTTCTTGGATTATGGCAGATGGAAGCGAACTTCTGGGTATGGGAACAGAAATGTTTGTACGCAGAGTAAGAGATGTAATGAACAGCCGTTATGATATAGAACATGCAGATAAAGATGATGCAAAAAAAGCTCTGGATAATCTTATTGACTCCTTAAAAGAGCTTCGCAAGAATTTCTATATGGATTCTGGCTTCAGCTATAATGAAGAAGAATTAAAAATACACAGTAAAGATTTTTCAGTTTTGAATGAAAAACCATGGGTAATTGAGCAGGTAGTTTCTATTGATAAAAATCATCAGGGACTTGTTCTTTCAAATGCACCTGACAGGCAGCCTCTAAATAAACGCCCTGCAGTAATAATAAAATAAAGAATCTGAATCTAACGATACAGAGGATTAATAATAGCTGTTATGAGGAGTTTTTTTATAAGGGAGTTATGAAAAATTACTTCATTTTTCCAATATTTTAGTGAAAAACCCAAAAATAGTGAAGAAACTGCACTTTTTGGCTTTTAAAAACTTGAAGAAACTGCACTTTTTGCATAAAATAAACTTGAAGGAATGACACTAAATGGACAAGTTTAAAAGAAAAGCGCTTGATTTATTAAAAGAGTGGAAAGATAATTATGCTCCAAATTATGCAGCTTTGCTGGAAGGTGCGCGACGAGTTGGAAAATCTACCATAGCGGAAGAGTTTGCAAAACAGAATTATCGCTCTTATATAAAAATTGATTTTGCAAATATAGATGAGGATTTACTGTCAGCATTTAAGGATATCGCTAAACTGGATATTTTCTTTTTAAGGATTCAGACAATTACAGGGGTGAATCTTTATCCGCGTGAATCAGTCATTATTTTTGATGAAATACAGCTTAATCCAAAAGCTCGCCAAGCAATAAAATATCTTGTTGCAGATGGCAGATATGATTACATAGAAACAGGCTCGCTTATTAGTATTAAAAAGAATGTAAAAGATATTGTAATTCCTTCAGAAGAGTATAAGATTTCTGTTTATCCAATGGATTATGAAGAGTTTATGTGGGCCAGTGGAAATAATACTTATGATGTCATGAGACAGTTGTATAAAACAAATGCTCCTGTTGGAAACGGTACAAACCGTAGTTTGATGAGAGACTTCCGTATTTATATGGCTGTTGGAGGAATGCCACAGGCTGTCCAGGCTTATGTTAATGGGAAAAACTTTGCTTTTATCGATAAAGTAAAGCGAGGAATAATAGATTTATATATTGATGATTTTAAAAAGATTGATGATTCTGGCTTGATTGGAATGATGTATAAAGCTATTCCGAGTCAGCTGGCAACACAAAAAAGAAGATATGTGATTTCTGCAGCAACAGATAAACGAAAAACCCAGAAGGATATAGAACGCCTTTCTGACTTATTGGATTCAAAAACCGTCATTCCGTGTTACAACACGACAGATCCAAATGTAACTCTTTCACAAACGCAGGATAATGATACCTTCAAATTATATCTTTCAGACATTGGACTTTTTACAACAATGATTTTTGAGGCTTCACCTGATACAGGAGACAATATTTACAATAAGCTTTTAAGTGATAAACTTCCTGCAGATTTAGGCTATCTATATGAAAATGCAACAGCACAAATAATTGCTTCTACAAATAGGACTCCTTATTATCATACCTGGGAAAAGGAAGGCAGTACACATTATTATGAGGTAGACTTTCTTTTACAAGCTGGCCCAAAAATAATTCCAGTAGAAGTAAAATCATCTTCTAACAAAAACCATGAATCAATAGATGCTTTTTGCACGAAGTATTCAAGCCGCATTGGAAGG
Organism: uncultured Treponema sp.; assembly: GCA_905236465.1. GTDB lineage: Bacteria > Spirochaetota > Spirochaetia > Treponematales > Treponemataceae > Treponema_D. The sequence continues at coordinate 1,505 of CAJOQA010000335.1, read as the reverse complement.
CCTTTTCTGATTTCTCAAAAAGATGTGGGTAACGAAGGCCAACTATTGTTGAAACCGGTATATATGCTGCCTTTTGTTTTGGAGGAAATGTAGTTTTAAATATAAAAAACTATTAAACGTCACTAACGAATGAACTTCTTCTGAATGTAAGGATAACTTGGTTACAACGCAGCTCATTTCAATGCATTGGGGCTGAACAATAAGTTTTATAACATGCTAGTAATAGGGAAGAAAATTATTATAAAACATGATATTTTCCAACAAAAACAAGTAATCTATGGTATAATAATTGGAAGAGTTTGTTTTGGAAGTAGAAAAAAAACGGTTCTTATCACTATGGCAGGTATTTCAACTAATATTTTAGCAAAACTTGGAAAGGGCGAGTTTATTTCGATGGAAAGTATGCAGAAAATCTGTAAAGCTCTTGATTGTGATGTTGGAGATATCTGTGTCATTAACGAAAAAGTAGAAGAAGGAAAAGAGTAATATGTCTGAGGCTACAAAGGATTTTTTTAAGCTACATGCAGAGATTATGGAACAGTACAAAGCCTTTTCACAGAGCTTTGTTGATATTGATGACCCACAAATTCTTAAAGAGTTGGAAAAATATGGAAATGACAAGTCCATGTGGCCTGAACCACTTATTCAATTTAATCCATCTTATCAGGAAGGCTGCGAATTAAAACAGTTAGTAGATGAAGGTTTATTCGATCCTAGAATGAACCAGATTTTTAATGGATTCCATTTATATAAGCATCAGGAAGAGGCTCTAAGACTTGGTGCAACAGGAAAAGACTTTACAGTTACATCCGGGACAGGCTCTGGTAAGTCTCTAACTTTCTTGGGAACAATTATAAATGATGTGCTCAAGAACAATTCCGAAGGTGTAACAGGTCTTATTGTTTATCCTATGAATGCATTAATCAATTCTCAAACAAATGAAATTGAAAAGTATGCATTGAACTATAAGAATTTAACTGGCAACGATTTCCCGGTAACATTTAGGCAGTATACCGGACAAGAGGATGATGCTGCTCGTAAAGAAATACGAAATAATCCCCCTCATATTCTTTTAACAAACTATATGATGCTTGAATACTTGCTTACACGATTAACCGACGACTCTGTAAAGCAGGCAATCTTTAAGAATCTAAAATTTATAGCATTTGATGAACTTCATACATATAGAGGACGCCAGGGAGCTGATGTAGCTATCCTTATACGTCGTATTAAAGCAGAATGCAAAAATCATATTACATGTATGGGCACATCAGCTACTATTGCAAGTGGTGAAACTGCCGAACAAAGAAAAGCAGAAGTAGCAAAGGTTGCTTCTTTATTCTTTGGCCAAAAACTAGAAGCTAATCAGATAATTGAAGAATCACTCAAATCTATTTCGATTGGAAGTAAACCCTTTGATTCTGAAGTAAAAACATGTGTTGAACTTTTCACTAGTGAAATAGTAAACGAACAGGAACTTATTTCTAATCCTTTGTTTAGATGGG
>CAJOQA010000334.1 GCA_905236465.1 uncultured Treponema sp. | reverse complement strand
GTTTTTGCCCGCGCAGAATCCTTAAGTGGTGTTGATATAGACGGAGTTTGGCTTGCAAGACAGTGAACTTCTAGAAGGGCTTAACGATGAGCAGGCAGCTGCCGTAACTCACGAAGGCTCTGGCCTGCTTATTTTGGCAGGGGCTGGCTCTGGAAAAACACGGGTACTTACCACAAAACTTGCCTGGCTTATAAAAGAAAGGGGGTTGGACCCCTATTCAATTTTAGCCGTTACCTTTACTAAAAAAGCTGCCGGCGAAATGAAGGAACGCGCCATTGCTTTAGAAAGCAGGGCTGCTTACGCTAATATCAGGACTTTTCACTCTTTTGGTGCTTACTGTTTGCGCCGCTACTGGCAAGAAGCCGGAGTGGACAAGAATTTTACTGTTTACGATGACGATGATTCTGCCTCCTTGCTTGCAAAAGCAATTCCTGGAATAAAAAAAAGTGAGGCTGCAATTCTTGCAAAACGTATTGCCCTTGCAAAGGACTACGGCCTTACCCCTGATGATGATCTTTCTGTGCTAGACGGAGGAGATGGGGTCTTTGCAGTACAGTACAGGTCCTATCAAAAGAGGCTAGAGCAGACCGGCAATGTTGATTTTGGGGACTTAATTTTACTTCCTTATATTACTCTTAAAAATAATGCTTTACTTCGCTCTGATATTCACAGGCGCTACCGTGTTATAATGGTTGACGAGTATCAGGATTCCAACATTGCCCAGTTTTTGCTTTTAAAAGAACTTTCAGGTGTGGAGGAAGGAGCCCCAACTTATGTTTGTGTTGTTGGTGACGATGACCAGAGCATTTATAAGTTTAGGGGAGCAGAAGTTCAAAATATCTTAAATTTTAGAGACAACTTCCCTGGCTCTGACCTTATAAGGCTTGAGACAAACTACCGGTCTACGGATATGATCCTTTCCTGCGCAGCCAGTCTTGTTTCAAATAACTCCGGCAGGTTGGGGAAGAACCTGTGTTCTGCCAGAGGCAAGGGTAAAAAGCCGACCCTAGTTTTTTTGCCTAATCAGGATGATGAGACAGAGTTTTGCGCTGACATGATTGAAAATAGTCTTAATAAAGGTGGTGCTTACAGCGATTGGGCAATACTTTACAGGACAAATGCCCAGTCCTTGGGCTTTGAATCCTGTTTCCTGCACAGAAAAATTCCTTACACCTTGGTTGGCTCACTTAAGTTCTATGAACGTGAAGAGATAAAAGATCTGCTTTCTTGGCTTGCCTTCGTTGCGAACCCTCGGGATGAAATTGCCTTCCGCCGCATAGTGAACAAGCCCGCTCGGGGAATAGGGCCTGGCAGTCAGGATAAAATAGTAGATGCTGCTTTTGGTAAGCCCCTGACAGAAACCCTTGATTCTGTTAAGCTAAGCAAGAAGGCAGGAGAAGCTTTAAAAGACTTCTTTTCTATTTACAAAACTTTTACGGATTTCTTAGATGAAAATAAAGATAGCGAGTTGAAATTATCTGAATTTATAAGGTTGATTGTTGAAAAATCTGGCTTAAAAGAACACTATGAAAGTCAGGATGAAATTTCAGGAAGTAGCAAAAGTGATAATATGGAAGAGCTTGCCTCCAGTGCCCTTTTTTATTCTTGCAGCAAAGAGGGGCTTCTTGACTTTCTAGATCACATTGAGCTTGACCGCAGCCTGGAAAACCCCGAGGGTGAAGAAAAAAAAGATGCAGTTACCCTAATCACTTTGCACAACACAAAGGGCCTTGAGTACAAGAAGGTAATTATTACCGGCATGGAAAGTGGCATTTTCCCCCGCCAAGACAAAACTGGAGCAGACCTAGAAGAAGAGCGTCGCCTTTTTTATGTTGGAATTACCCGGGCCCGTGATGAACTGTATTTTACCTCTTGCGCTTCCCGTCGCCTTTACGGAAGAACTTCCTTTATGCTGCCTTCTCCCTTTCTTAGCGAACTTGGCAAAAATAACTTTCGTGTCTTAGGCCAAGAGCCTGCTGCCTTTGTTTCTTATGATAATGACCCCATAGCTAAAAAGTACTGCAAGGGGGCCTGCCTGTACCATGATGAATGGGGACAGGGCTATATTGTGGAAGCCTTTTATTCTGAAGAAAACAATTATGTTATTGGCGTTAAATTTGACGGTAGTAGTGGTATAAAAAGATTTTTACCAAAGTTTCAAAGTAAAGATTTACTTATTGTGAAATAGGATGGCTTAAGTACCTCAAGCATTTTATAAAATCCTTTTTCAAAATATCTTAAATTTTCCTCATTCTTACCAGATCCAATAGCAATTATTGTATGCTGTTCGACCCCATCGAACGCAAAACTGTAGGAAACTTCATTACCCCAGCGAATATTAGGAACAATATTTATTCCTTCATTTCTCTTCTTTTTAAAAGATCACCATCCCTCTTACAAAACTTGTTCAATTCATGTTATATTATTCTAAAACGCTAAATTGATTGGTTACTAAATGTCAGTAAACACACAGAAGCTTGGTAAAGCAATATATGAGTATTTTTTACAAAGAACCTCTCCGAACGAAAGTTTTAAGCTTTTGATAGATACATATACTTATGAACATTGTGCTCATCAGGCTGGGATTACTGATAAAGAAATTGAAAACTTATTAAAAGGTGAAGGCACTGATTATATTGAAGATAGTTATAGTGCTCTTGCTATTGTAGCCCTTGAAACAAAAATTGCGTTTGACGTTGAAACCGATTCTGATTTAGTAAACAGCTATAATAATCGATTAATTGATAAGCTTAGATATTTTTATGATAACAATTCTGTACAGCAATTCTATAGAGATTGGCAGGATGAAATATGGCTAAAAGCAAAAAGGTTATTTGAGAAAGAAAAACGCTATTTGGATATTCCTTCTCCAAAATCTGGTCCAGGTTGTTATGTGCAATATCCTATTTCTCAAAGAATTATTAAGGGCACTTCAATTATCAGATATGCAGATAAGTTTATTCAATTAAATCTTGAACCGGCCTCTGGTATTACTTATCAAATCTTTGAAGGATTAGTTTTTAATAGAAATGAGTATTCATATAATACAATGGTAAGGAGAATGATTTTTTCATTCTATTGTGTTTGGGATGGCCGCTGCTTCAGTGATATTCTAAATAGAAAGAAATCTCTTACTAGAGAACAGATAGAACAAAAAGCAAAGGACGAGTTCTTAATTCAAATAGAACCAGAGATTAAGTTTTATATAAACAGAACAAAAATTGATTTATCAAGAGAAAAGATAAACGATAAGTATCTTTGGAGATTCTATGAAAATAAGTATTTAACACGGCGAGGGACTTATTTCATAAAAGATAGTGATTATAATGACTGGCTACCATATAACCGTGCGATTGATGCAGAAGAAGAACTATTATTAATAACTACACAAAAACGATATCCTTCTTATGTCGAGAAACTTCGTGCTACAAATGAGATTGAAATCCTTGCAGCAGGTTTATATTCAATTATTATTCTAAAATTAAGACATCGGGAAAGTTTCGAAGATTTTAGAATCCCTGTAAAAACACAACCTTATTTTTGTTTGGTAGGTGGATTGAAAGTTAAGAGAAATACTTATTATCCGTTTGCACTTCCTTCTGTTGTGCTAACAGAACAAGAATATGATAAGACAAAATATACGAGTGTTTATTTGGATGCTAAAGAATATCCAATACTTGATGGCATTGCTCAAATACCAGACAAACTAAGTCCTGGTAAACATTGCTTAAAATTATTGAACTCATGGGATTCATCAGAAATGTTTTTTTCTGTAGAAGCTGTTTCGCCGGTTCCTATACCAGATACTCATGGATGGATTATAGATGAGGCAAATGGGAAACTGTGTCCTTCTATCAATATGGAAGAAACTGTAATAGATGGTCTAACTCTAACAGAAAATCTTGAATGGATTGAAAGAAAAACTATCATATCCATGTATCATGACAATAATGAATTAAGACCATTTTTATTCCAGAAAGAAAGATTAGAAAATAGATTTCACTTAAATAGGAGAGGTCATTATGGCAACTAAC
>CAJOQA010000333.1 GCA_905236465.1 uncultured Treponema sp. | reverse complement strand
TTGTTTCGACTACGCTCAACAACCGGCGCTCAGAATAACACAATAGAAGGTGGGAAAACATTTATTTGTTTAGTTTTTTATAAATTTTATAAGTTCATGCGCAAACATTTCCCTGTCGGAGTCTGTCATAAAGGCTGACTGAGATAGGCTTAGGATGGGGGTGCCTGTTACGGCAAACCACCAGCGGGCATCGGATGACTGTACATCTGGACTACTACAACTTTTGCTTGCGGGGACAAGACCTGTTGACCGGCACAAATTCTCTTGTGCGAAATCTTCAAGCAAAAAATCAAGCAAATCGTCTATATCTTTTTTGGAAGACATGGGAAAAACTGATAAAAAAGAAGCTGTAAGGTTTCTGTTGCTATCTTTTCTTGCTGAAGGATAGTAGGGCACAGATGTTCCATCATTGCCACAAGCCCTGGGGAGGCTTTGCCAAGTTTCCATGTCTTTTGGACTAGCTTTTCTGTGGCTACTTAGGGGAAGAAAGGCTAAAGCAGCAGAGCCAGTCTGCATAAATACTAGTAAATCTTTTTCAGTCATATTAAAAACTTCCGCTTTTATAAGTTTTAGTCGGTAAAAGCGACGTAACATATAAATAGAAGCGTAAAGGGGGTCCTGTGGGCTCTGGCTCAAAGAAGTAATAAGACTTGCAATTTCTTGGGGGCTAGGGCTTTTCCCATTTTCAGGCTGAAAAAATTCTTTAATTTTATCTGATGCTTCAAGACAGGCACTGGGGCCTGAAAGGGATTCTGTCATGGCAGTTAAAATGTCTAGAAGGGTTTCTGGCCGCTTTCCTGCAAAAATAACAGGCTGGGTCACATAGGCTTTTGCCTTTAAAGCAAAATCTTCTATATCTGACCAGGAATCAAGGCTAGAAGTTTGCGTTTTTTGGACCAAAGGGGCATTTACTTCTATCAGGTTTGAATCCAGTAGTATGGGGGTTGGCTGTAACCTTTGCAAAGAAGAGGGCAGGTGGCCGACAACCGAAGAAGGGGCTTTTTGTGCGGACAGACGGGAAGTTTGCAGGGAAGAGGGGGCAAAAAGCAGGTTCGTTTTTTTAGGAAGCTGTTCTTTTAAATTCTGGTCACTTTGCAAAGCCAGGAATTCAACTTTTATAGCCTTGTAATTTTTTGCATAAAAAGAAGTTACAAGGTCATGCAAAAGGTTACATTGATTTTCGCTTAAATCGTAAAAACAGACAATTCTTTTTTTACTAGATAAAAAGAAGCCAAGTGAAATGGATATGATGATAGCAAGGGCTGCCACAAAAAAAACTATTACTTTTTTAACATTTTTCATGTGCCCATGCTATCACAATTAAGGCTAGCGTTCAAGACTTCTAAAGTGATTGTAGATTAAAAGCCCGCTTTCCGTAAGGTCAGAAATTGTCCAACCGGATGTTTTTGAGACAGAAGACTTTATTGCAGAAGCAGTTTCTCCCTTATTGCAGAGGCTCCAGTTCATGTGGCTTATATTGTAGTTTTTTATGAGCTGAAACCACTTTTCACTTTCACCTTTGTTAAAGCCCCCGTTACCGGAAGCATCACAGGTGCCGAATTCCGTTATGAAAACAGGGAGACCTGCTTTTATGACATTTTCAACCCTTTTGCGGAAAGTATCAGTATGGGTGTTTGCATAAAAGTGGAAGGTATACATGACGTTGCCATAAGAAGAAGCAGGCAGCGGGGATGCAAGTGGACCTTCTACATCCTGGCTCCAGGTATTGGTTCCAACTATGACAACCGCATCCTTTGCGTACTTTCGTATAGCAGGAATTACAGCTTGGGCATAGGGCTTAATGGCTGAATCCCAAAGGGCACCAGTCGGTTCGTTGCAGATTTCATAGAGGACATTGCCATAGGAAGCGTATTGACTTGCAATCTCCTGCAAGAAGGTTATGGCTTGGCTTTGGGTTTCTTGGGGGTTGTAGTTATGAACATGCCAGTCCACCAGAACATACATACCAAGTTCAGTGGCAAGATTTATGCCAGTTTTCATAAGGTTCTTAAGTTCAGCCTGATTGCCGCCATTGCAATAACCCTTATAATCCCTTGGGTAGAGGACAAGGCGGATGCAGTTGGTGTTCCACTTGTCGCGGAGGTCGGCTAAGGCTTGGCGGTTCACGTAGCGACTGAAATCTGAGCCGAAGTTTAAGCCATGCGTGCTCATACCGTAGAGCTGCATCTTCTTGTTGTGGGAATCATATAAGTAAGCGCCGGAGACGTGAAGTTTACCGTGGACAGCGTAAGGCGTGCCGGTTACGGTTGCAGGCTCTGGGTCAGGGGTTACTGTTGGCGTAGTAGTGGCACTTGAAGAAGTTACAAGAGAAATCTTTTTGATGACTAAGCCGTAGCCGTTAAGGGCTAAGCCACATTCCTTTAGCTTTTGGGCATTATCAGTGCTTAGGGTGTAGCTTGTGGTCTGGTCAGCAGAATCTGGGGAAATGCCGGTATTAACAGAATCGTAGCTTGCATTAGCATAGGAACCGCCGGTCAATTCTACCCAAGAAGAGCCTGTGTAGTAGACTTTTAGCTTTATGTAGCCGTCAGTAGAAGTTGAGGATGCTGTGTGTTCAATAAGAATGGAATCCCCTGCCTGCACGGAAGCAAAGAAGGACTTGTCCAGTGTGATGTTTTGGCTCCAGGAATTAAAATCTGACCAGCCAGACCAAATGGATGTTGACTGTGCAGAACTTTCTGAAGTACCGGAGCGAGTGCCATCGGAAGCAGATGAACCGGACGTTGCTTGTACGGAAAGACCTGCACAGGATGACAAAAAGACGAATAAAAATAGTGCTGAAGGCAGCAGCCACTGTTTTAGAGTTTTCAAAATTTTCCCTTCCACTTTGAAGAATCTATGGATGTTTCGCTTGTTTCGACGATGCTCAACAACCAACACTCATTATCGGGCATAAATCATTACATCTTCACTGTCATATTGGCGGCTGGTAAAGGTAAGGGTTACTGTGTCAGATGTAGCGGTGCCTATGCCGTGTATGGCAAAGCCGTGGGGGCGAAGTTCTACTTGCGTTGTAGGACCAAAGAGACC
>CAJOQA010000332.1 GCA_905236465.1 uncultured Treponema sp. | reverse complement strand
TCTCCTTCTTGGGCTGAAAGTTTGTAATCAGAAGGAAGACTGGCAGTAAAAAAGAGATCGCATGTTTTGTAAACCATGCCTTTGTAGGGGTAAGTGTTAGGAAAGCTACAGATGTAATCTACAGAAACTGGTTCTACACTGGTTTCTTCTTTACATTCCCGCCTTGCAGCTTCTTCTGCGCTTTCATCGGGGTCAGTAAAACCACCAGGTAATGCCAAAAAGCCCTTGCGAGGTTCTTTTGCCCTCTTTTCAAAAAGAACTTGCTCTTGATTGTTTGTAATAATTACAGCTACAGCGCTTGCCACATTGTTGTATAAGTCAAAGGAACAATCGGGGCACTTCCATTTACGACCCTTTTTAAGGGTTTCTATTTTTGTACTTCCGCACTTTGGGCAAAAAGAAAATTTATTGTCTTCCATAATATTTATATTCTAGTCCTTTTTGCTTTCAAATTCAATAATGCTTTCTTGGAGAAATTTTAGAGAATTGATATAATTAATTATAATTTTTGATTATAAGCAATTGGTTTCCTACTATAAATCTTGTATAAAAGCTTTTATTCCTATATAGTAAAATACATGGGTGGAATAAAAAGTGTTGGTGCTGTGACAGCTTCTTTTGCTCGCAGACCTTTTATTAATCTGAAAAAAGTTCAATCTTCTTCAAGATTAGAGCTAAGACCGTTTTGTAAAAACGATGCAAGAATTCTTGCTACAATTATAAACGAAACTTGGGGTTTTTCTAGTTCAGCAAAAAATCAGTGGGTTGCTGAACTTTTTGGTTATGCTTATCTTTACTATAATATTGCAAAGTCATCAAGCGTAATTGTTGCTACACTAAATGGCGTGCCAGCTGGCTGTCTTTGTATAGCTGATTTAAGGCAAAAAAATACAAATATCTTCTATTTACTGAAGGCTTTTTTTAAGATTTTGCCAATCCTTTTTTGCAGAGAATTAAAAAGTCAGGTTGAAGGCTGGAAAAAGTTTTTTAAAGAAACAAAAAATCAGGAAAAAGATTTAACTCATCCTTATGACGCAGAAATAAAACTTTTAATAACAGGCAAAGATTTTAGGGGAAAGGGACTGGGACGCAAACTTCTTACAACTGCTTGTCAGTATTTTGACAAGAACAACATTTTTTCTTTCTTTTTGCATACTGATACAGAATGTAGCTATAAGTTTTACGAGGCAATGGGCTTGACTTGTCTTTCTAAAAAAATTGTAGATGGAAGTGCAAGTGATAAGTTTGGTAATCCCTGGGAAATTTTTATCTACGGCGGAAATTAAGGCTACTTATGAAAAGAAAAGGTGACGTTGCGTTTTATGCAATGTTACCTTGAAAATGTTTCACTTTACACAATTACAGGTCTCTGTTATACTTTGGGTATAAGAAGATAAGGAAAGGCAAAGAGCTTTTCTAAGAAACTTTATTATACGTGAGGAATTAAAATGGGACAGAACTACTTTAACGCTATTCCCTGGCGTCTTGCCCGTCAGGAACTTGGACACTGCCGCAAGATGGCACGTGAGGAATTTAAAGATGGAACCAAGGCTCTTCAGGGTAAGAAAATTGTAATCGTTGGTTGTGGTGCACAGGGACTTAATCAGGGCTTAAACCTTCGTGATTCAGGTCTTGATGTTACATTCTGTCTTCGCAAAGAAGCAATTGAACAAAAGAGACAGTCTTGGAAGAATGCAACTGAAAATGGTTTTAAAGTAGGTACTTATGAAGAAGTTATTCCAACAGCTGATGTTGTTGGTAACCTTACCCCAGATAAGCAGCACGAAGAAGTTGTAAATGAGCTGATGAAGTACATGAAGAAGGGAGCAGCCCTTTGGTACAGCCACGGCTTTAACATGATTGAATTAGGTCAGCAAATTCGCCCAGATATTACAGTTTTCATGATTGCACCTAAGGGTCCAGGTACAGAAGTTCGCAATGAATACTTGCGTGGCTTTGGTGTTCCAGAACTTATTGCCGTTCACCAGAAAAACGATCCTGAAGGAAAGGGGTGGGCTTTGGTAAAGGCAATGGCTTGTGCTCATCGTGGTGAAACAGCTGGTGTTCTTGAGTCTTCATTTGTTGCAGAAGTTAAGTCTGACCTTATGGGTGAACAGACAATTCTTTGCGGTATGTTGCAGACAGGTACAATCTTGAGCTATGACTTTATGACCAGTCACGGCATTGATAAGACCTATGCTGTAAAACTTCTTATGCACGGTTGGAACGTAATCAGCGAAGCTCTAAAGTGGGGCGGAATCACTTTGATGATGGACCGTTTGTCAAATCCTGCAAAAATCCGTGCAAATGACTTGAGTAAGACACTTAAGACAATTTTAACACCACTTTTCCAAAAGCACATGGACGACATTATCAGCGGTAAGTTCTCTTCTACAATGATGGCTGACTGGGCAAATAACGACCATGATCTTTTGACTTGGCGTGAAGAATTTGCAAAGCACCCATTTGAGCATGAAGAGGAAACAAAGGAAGAAATCACTGAGCAGGAATACTTTGACAAGTGTGTACTTCTTGTTGCAATGGTAAAGGCTGGCTGTGAACTTGCATTTGAAACTATGGTTGCTTCAGGCATTATGCCAGAATCAGCTTACTACGAATCTTTGCATGAAGTTCCTCTGATTGCAAACCTTATTGACCGCAAGAGACTGTATGAGATGAATAAGGTTATCTCTGATACAGCTGAATACGGGTGCTACCTCTTTGCAAATGCAGCGATTCCTTTGTTGCGTGAAAAGTTTATGGGTGAAGTTACCCTTGAAGACGTAGGAAAGGGATTATCTGTAAAGACTAACTCTGTTCCAAATACTGTTCTTGTTAAGGTTAATGATG
>CAJOQA010000331.1 GCA_905236465.1 uncultured Treponema sp. | reverse complement strand
GCAAGGACCTTTTGGGCCTCAGAAGAAAATGAAAGCTGTGCGGCTCCGCTAACTTTTGGGTATTGGTCTAGAAGGGCATTTAAGTCTTCAAGTAAAGTCTCTACTTTTACACCTATGCGCTCCACCAAAGGGGGAATTATTCCATCTTTTTGCTTAAGGAGGGCCATAAGTAAATGTTCAAGACCTATTTCACCATGATCCTTTTGACCGGCAATGGATGCAGCTTCTTGAATTGCATCTTGTGTCTTTAATGTCATAGAATTGTAATCCATTTTTTTACCTCCATATATTTAAAATACTAAGGAAAAAATGAAAATTCAAGATTTTTTTTGAATTGACTGCTAGCCTGCATAGTAGCAAAGAGAGCAGGGAAATCCATAGTGCTTACAGATTTCCCCGCTATGCGGTAAATGAGTAACTTATTAACAGTTTCTTCCGTAAATGAGGGAAAGTTCTTTTAAGAAATCAGCCCCAGCCTTATCAAGAAGGTTTGTCTCCATTCGCCAAGCCCAGTTTTTACCGGTTGTTGAAGGGGTATTCATTCTTGTTTCAGAGCCAAGACAGTAGACATCCTGCAGGGGAATAATACAAGTAGCGGCTACAGAAGCAAAACAAGTTCTTACCATTGCTTTTGTAAGGGTCTGTATGTCTGCATCTTCTTTTAAGCCTAAATAGTTAGCGACATTTTTTCTGTATCCAGCTTTAGAAGAAGCAAGTATACCGGCAGCAGTATCGTTATCATGGGTTCCAGTGTAAACTAAAAGATTTTCCCTTCCGTAATTGTGCGGTAAGTCCTTATTTTCAGAACTTTCAGCTGTCCAAGGATTATCGTTAAAGGCAAACTGAAGAATCTTCATGCCAGGGAAGGCACAGCCATCACGCAAGGCTTCTACTTCAGGAGTTATAACCCCCAGGTCCTCTGCTATAATGGGAAGGTCTCCCAGTTTTTCTTTTATTTTGTCAAAGAGATCCTTGTCAGGCCCCTTGACCCATTCGCCATTTATTGCGTTAGGAGAACCATAGGGAACCTTCCAATAAGCTTCAAAACCACGGAAATGGTCAATGCGGACAACATCTACGAGGCGCAACATATTCCTTATACGGTCAACCCACCAAGAGTAGCCGTCTTTTTTCATCGCATCCCAGTCGTAAAGGGGGTTGCCCCAAAGCTGCCCCGTCTCGCTAAAATAATCAGGGGGAACACCTGCACAGCTAAGTTGTAAGAGGGTTTGGGAATCAAACTGAAAGAGCTTTCTGTTTGCCCAAACATCAGCTGAATCAGCTGCGACAAAAATAGGGATATCGCCTATAATCTTTATTCCAAGCTTGTTGACGTAAGATTTCAGGGCCTGCCACTGCTCGTTAAAGAAGAACTGAATAACCTTTATCTCCTCAACATCCTGGGTATGCTTTGCATCCCAATCAGAAACAGCGGAAGGGTCATGGCAAGCAAGGTCTTTTGGCCAATAGCGGTTCCACATAGACTTTTCACCGCTGACCCCTTCTTTCTGGGCTTGAGTATCGTAGAATTTCTTTATGCTTGTGTAGTCTGCAAAATTGTTAAGCCAGGCTGACTGATCGTTTTTAAACGCCTCGTACTTTACCCTGTCCTTCTCTGTGCAATTTTTTAGGAAAAAGGCAGCACACTTGTACAAAACCGGCATTTTCCACCAAACTACAGAACCATAATCAATTAAACCTGAAGTTTTTATGTATTCAGGGGGAACTATATCTTCAGAATCTGCCCAACCGCGCTCAAGCAAATCATCTAAATCAATTAAAAGGGGGTTACCTGCAAAAGTTGAGAAACTTGCATAGGGGCTATCCCCGTAACCTGTAGGACCAAGTGGCAAAATCTGCCACAAAGTTTGTCCTGCTTTTTTTAGCCAATCAGCGAAAGCATAGGCGCTTTTACCCAAGGTGCCGATTCCCGGACTATCTGGCAGGGATGTAATGTGCAGCAAGATGCCGCTTTTTCTTTTTGTCATAAAATCTCCCGGCAGGGCTTGGGCAAAAGCGCAAGCACTGTCTTATATTATTCTGTAGGACGCTTCTTTAGACTATCACTATTTACAATAGCCTGTCCCTTTCCTACATTCTGCTCCATCATTGCGCGAACTTTTAAAGGCAGTCCGTACAAGGTAATAAAGCCATCAGCATCCTTGTGGTCATATAGATCACCGGTTGCAAAAGAGGCGATGCTTTCGTTATAAAGGCTGTAAGGTGAATCTGAACCAGCCCCCTTCATTGTTCCTTTATAAAGCTTAAGATTTACCCAGCCTGTTACCTTTTCTTCTATCTTGTCTTGGAAAGCCATAATTCCTTCCATTAAGGTAGTAAACCACTTGCCATCGTAAATCAACTCAGATTCCCGCAAGCTAAGCTGCTGCTTAAAGTGGTAGGTATCGCGGTCCAAGCAGAGATGGTCAAGCTGTTCATGGGCAAACATCAAAATTGTTCCGCCAGGAGTCTCATAAACTCCACGGCTCTTCATGCCAACAACACGGTTTTCAACCAGGTCAATTAAACCTATACCGTTGCGACCACCAATTTTATTGAGTTCTTCCATAATCTGCAAAGGAGACATCTTTTTACCATTAACAGCGACAGCTTCTCCCTTCTCAAACTCAATCTTTACGTACTCGCCTTCGCTCAAGGCCTCTTCCGGAGTCTTTGTAATCTTGAGCATATTGCTCCAAGCAGGCTCGTTCTTTGTATCTTCAAGCTCAAGGCCCTCGTGGCTTATGTGCCAAATATTCTCATCGCAGGAATAGGAACTTGACTTCTTTACAGGAACAGGGATGTTACGCTGCTCAAGATAAGCAATCTCATCTTCACGGCTCTGCAAAGTCCACTTGCTGTCGCGCCAGGCAGCAATAACCTGCAAGTCAGGGGCAAAAGCCTTTATAGCAAGCTCAAAACGAACCTGATCGTTGCCCTTACCGGTAGCTCCGTGGCAAATAGCAACTGCACCCTCCTGGCGGGCATATTCAACAAGAATCTTACCGATAAGAGGACGGGCAGTGGATGTTCCCAAAAGATACTCATCTTCGTATATACAAGACCCCTTTACCGCAGGCCAAATATACTCTTTGCAGTACTCTTCACGGGCATCAACAACGTAGCATGCAGCAGCTCCAGTTGTCAGCGCACGTTCTTTAATGGTCTTCCAGTCATCGCCCTGACCGACATCAATACAAACGGCAATAACGTCGTAGTCATAGTTTTCTTTTAGCCATGGAATGATAACAGTTGTATCAAGTCCACCCGAATAAGCCAAAACAACCTTGTTCTTTGCCATATAAAACCTCTTTACATAATTGCAAAATTATACAAACAATATACAATTATATTTATAAATATACAAGAGGTAAAGAAAGCCCCGCAAGACCTCTTTTTATTTTAGCACAATTATGCCTTTTTTACAAATTTTTATCTTATTCGTCTGCAATTTTAGGATATTTACAAGAAAATAAAATGAAAAAAATTATATTTTTAAATGTAAATCTTTAGTCATTCCATTTAATCCAGGCAGCTTGAACAGTAAAAGGAATATTTATACTTCCTGCTTCTCTTCTAAAGGACCCGTATTTAAAAGAAGAATCCGCATACTTTGTGCAGCAAGTACATTCATCACTTACAAAAATATTTTCGCGCCTAACCCCTGCCTTTTCCAAAATGCTAAGGTTGGCATCTGCTAAAGACAGTCTAAAAAATCCCTTTTTTTCTTTATCTTCTTCTACACAAGAGGGGGTAAAAGTGGAAGAAAAATAGGCGGCCCTTTCTTCATCAACCAGATAGCAGCACTTGTGTATGTGGGGGCCCAAAATTACACTGAAATTTTCAGCCTTAGAGCCATAAAGACTTCTTGCCAAATCCAAGGCTTCTTTTACGATGCCTGTTCCCTTCCAGCCAGAATGCAAGACCCCAAAAACACCTGTTTCCTCTTCGTATAAGAAAAGGGGCATACAGTCTGCTACAGTTATCACTGGCACAAGATTTTTTTGCCTTGTTATTATCCCATCCCCCTGCTGCTGAAAAAGCTCATCCGCATTTTCAACAGCATAAACTGTTTTTGAATGGATAAGCTCAACTTGGGCTATAGTTTTTTTACCTGAAATTTTTTTTAAAAAAGCCTTCCTCCTCTCATTCTTTTCATTCCACCTAAAGCGCATGGAAGAAGCGGAAAGCAAAGACATAGCGGCTACAGGCCCTTCAATCTCCTTTCCGTCACGAATAAAGGCTTTTTCAATAAATTCTTCTTTCATAAAGACTATTTTCCGTTTTCTAAGTCTATAGACTCGAACTCTTTTATAAGCTCATAAGCATGGTTTATTCCATCTTTTACGCTAGTAAGCTGTTCCCTAAATGCCTTGTTTTCCCGCCCCCGTATTTTCATCAGGTTTGTAAGGGGACCATAATAGGCCGTTATCTTTTCTGAAAGAATACCAGCAAGAAGGTTAGACATAGAACGGCAGGCTTTTCCAAAATTCTTAATGATTGTCGAGGCTTCATCTTCAATTTCTTCCATTACAACTGCTATAAAATCTTTTGAAGAAGCTGAACGATCATCTCCATCTTCATATTTTGCAAGCTGAACCCCGTACTCGCCAGTTGAAGAAAGTTTTTCTGCAAAAATTTCAACATCTCTACCTGTAGTTGCAAATAAATTCATTGTATCCGTGTACTCTATGCGGTTTTCCCTAAGAGAGAAATCTCCTTCTACACCAACAACTTCGAGAGTTACATCGTATCTCTTAAACTCATTTCGGAAAAAGGCACAAACAAAGCCCATGGTAAGATCATAATGAAAGGGAACACCACTACCAAAAACCCTTTCCCAAGGTCTAAAGGGGAAAAGTGGGAATGTTGACATTTCAAAATAAGCAAGCAATTTTCCTTTTAGCTTATCTTTTTTATAGTCCCTATTCCACTGATTCCATCTTCTATCAAAAAGAGCCTTCCATTGATTTCTAAATTTAATAAGCCAGTCTTCGCCACCACCATAAGATTCAGGCACATACTGGGAGTTTTCAAACACAACCTTTGCAAGTTTTTGAAAAGAAAGGGATTGTACAAAAGCCCTTATTACACCAAATTGAGTTGCTGCATTAGTCTGGAAATCTGCTGCACTTCCGGCGTTTTCATCTATAGATTCAAAGCCTAAAAATTTTGTATTTCTTTCTGAATTAAGGAATAAAGACTGAACAGCTTCATCAGTTATGGGAGTATAGTTTACCATAACTTTTGTAAGGTCGCTAAAGTCCCCCTTTGCAATAACAAAGGGACATTCCTTTACTCCATCAGCGGAATCCGTAAACTTTGCGGCAATTTTACCTATAGGCAACTTGGCAAACTGCAAAAGCCATTCAAGGAAGCGAACGCTGGCATACATCTCACTCTTTTTCTGGGAAGGAATCTCATCAAGAATCCTGTCCATTTTTGTAAGCAAGGAATTCCGCATTTCTTTTGTGACATTTTTATCAAAGGAATACTGGTAGGGGTCTGACTGCCTTTCAATTTCCTTACCGATTTCAGGCATAATGACATAGCCTAAAAGGACATAAAAAGAACTAGGGTCTTTTTCATATTCAAATATAAAGGGGCGGAAAAATTCAACAGCGGTTTTTAACTGAACAAGACCTTCATAAAAGAAATTGCACAAGGTCCGGTTTTTCCATTTTATGATTCCCGGGGATTCCTTTTCTATTTCGCGGGCAAGGGTTGCAACTAAAGAGATATTGAAAACTTCCTCGATAGGAGTATTTGTTAAAGCTGATTTTATCCAAATCCACAGCTGCTTTAATAAAGACTGTTGCTTTAGTTTTACAAGCAAATCATCTTCCGCATTATCTGAATCTATAGCTTCATTTCTTAGCTTAGGCTCTGCAGCTTCTGCAGTCTTCCCCTTTTTCATCTTATTAAGCATGATTTCGCGCTCGGAATCGCTTATTTCTGTAACGAGGCTATCAAATGTTGTATCCATTCCCTTTCTTGCCATATTCCACCTTCAGTCTATTATCGGCATATATAGAAAATAATCTTAGGAAAATAACTGGCAGTCAGTTCTTGAAAAAAAATTGATAAAATTTAGAGAAAGCCCTTGACACTTTTTGTATTATACAGTATATTCATACTCACATTGCATTCCCCGATTGTGTAATGGTAGCACTTCAGATTCTGGTTCTGATTGTGGGGGTTCGAATCCTCCTTGGGGAACTTAAGCTGGCTAAAGGGTCAGCTTTTTTTATGGTTGGTTCGTCTATCGGTTAGGACGAGAGATTCTCAATCTCTAAAGACGGGTTCGATTCCCGTACCGACTAAATTTAAAAGACCGTCACTTGGCGGTCTTTTTTTATTGCACCCTAACTTCGACCAGTCTTTTGTTCCTTTTTGTCCGCATACATAGCCTTATCTGCCCGCTTAAACACAGAATCGACACCTTCATCTTTACCAGGGTCAAAGATTGCTATCCCTATTGCGGCAGAACAAGAGGGATCAGACCTTAACTTTTCCTTAAACTCTACAAGAAGTTGTTCCCTATTTATAAAGTCCTGCCCCCTAAGTATAACGACGAATTCATCTCCCCCTATGCGGAAAACGGGTGAATGGTCAAAAACATTGCAGATTATAGAACAAAGCTTTTTAATAGCGGCGTTGCCCTGCTCATGGCCAAAAGTATCATTTATTTTTTTAAGGAAATTTAAATCAATCATTGCGATTCCAAAGGAAATGTAACCTTCGCTAATCTGCCACACAAGCTTGCCCACTTCCTGATCATAGGCCGTTTTATTGCGGACTCCGGTAAGGGCATCCTTTATGGCAAGTTCATTCATGTCTTTTGCAAGTTTTTTAGCGTCAGTCAGCTCTTTAGTGGTATCTATCAGGCTTTTTATATAGCTTTCCAACTCCATAATCATGGCCGCAATCTGGGTGGAAAGGACAGCGATTTCATCATTGCCCTTATTTGACTTCTCAATATCCTTTGCGACATTCGCATTTTTTTCCGTCGTGTACCTGCGGACACTCTGTTGCAGATTCAAGAGCTTAGAAATATAGCGTTTATAAATGTAAAAGAGGACGCAGAGAACGGATAAAACTAAGAATATGCACATTCCTATAGATTGGTTTATGGTTAAAAAGAGGATGCTGCGGTTTACCAGGGCTATTTCTATGTCTACACCAATAACTCCCATTTTAGTTCCATTTACAATCAGGGGAACATAATAGGCATAGGCTTTGCCAAGTTCATTATCGTAATAGTCATAGCCCTCTACCCTTTTTCCAGAAGTCCAGGCAGCCCACATTTTTTCGTGCTCCTCAAGGGACTCATAAATATCTAGGCATAAGTTTAGGACATCTTCCCCATTACTGCCTTTTATTTCCCTTGCTTCCCTTAAGCCATCTATTAAATAGTACATGTGAAGGTCTTGGCCTGTGGGAACAACATAATAAGTATAAATTACACCAAAAATTGGGCGAGCCTGTTCAAAAATACGCAAATATCTTTTAAACGCCCATATAGCAAAAGCTTTTTGCACTTGATTATCTAAATCATCAAATGTGATATCTTCTCCTAAAAGGCAACCAGGATACTTTTGAGCAAAAAGATTTTCAAATTCTAGTCTAGAACCTTCAACGTCATCAACCTGGTCAAAGGGAATCTCGATTTCTTCATAGTGACTAATAAAATAATTCTGAAAATTGATGAAATCTTCCCCTTCACTAGAAAGGATGCTTTCAAGATACATTGCAATATTATTGATGTTATCTTCACATTGCTTTTTATAGGAGTTAGTTTGATTTATGTAGGTGTTTATACCGCTCATGCAGAGGGTAAAAAATGTAAAACAAGCAAAAATAAAGGCAAACTTAAAAATTAGGCTACTTCCTTTGCTTTCCTTAGAAAAAAAATCCATAGCCTTTATTCTAAATAGCTTTTACATAGCTGTCAACTTTTATCCCCTGCTTTTTTTTATTTACAGATGCGGTTCTGACATTCCTTGTAAAGAGCGGATGTTTTTTTAACAATATCTTCAGGAATACTCTTTATGTTTGCATCTCCTGCCAAATTGTTGGCGGTAAGCCAGTCGCGGACGAACTGCTTGTCATAGCTTGCGGGGCTTGTTCCCACTTTGTATTCAGCTAAATTCCAGAAACGGCTAGAATCAGGGGTTAAAACTTCATCTGCAAGAACCAGGTTTCCTCCCTCATCCAAGCCAAACTCAAATTTTGTGTCGGCAATGATGATTCCGTTCTTGTAGGCATGGTCATAGCATTTTTTGTAAATAGCAAGGGCTGCTTTTTCAATTTTGCTTCCCAAATCCTCGCCCAAGTCCTTTTTCATATAATCTAAGGTAACATTTATGTCATGCCCCTCTTTTGCCTTTGTTGAGGGAGTTACAATAGGTTGCTCAAGTTTTTCCGCCTGCTGGTACTGCCTGTCAAATTCGTGGCCCAAGAAAGGCTCTCCCTTCTTATAGGCTTCGTACATTGAGCCGAACATATAGCCACGGACTATAACCTCGTAGGGAATCATTTTAAGTTTTTTTACAAGAATTGTCCTTCCTTCAAATTCACTTTTCTGGAATTCTACAGGCATATCCTTCAAATCAGAAGAAATCATGTGATTTTTTACAATATCTTTAGTAAAGGAAAACCAAAAGTTTGACAAGGCATTTAAAACCTTTCCCTTATCTGTAATCATTGTAGGAAGTATGACATCATAGGCAGAGATGCGGTCTGTCGTTACAATAACCATTCGACCGTCTTCTAAATCGTATACTTCACGGACTTTTCCACTGATGATTTTTTTCATTGCAAAACCTCTTTAGTTTTTTTTCACTATACAACTTTGAGGCAATACTTTCAAGACAATCAGGGCAAGCTACAAAAAACCCTTTGCTTTTTCCTAAATTTTTCTTTAAAATATTCCGAATATAGAAAAAATGGGTTATACAATGCCTTTTGGCATTATCTTTGGAGGACTTTATGAAAAAACTTCTTATTACACTAACAGCTGCATTTACAGGTCTTGCTGCTTTTGCCTTTGACAGTGAGAACCTTACCATAAACGGTTCTGTATCTTCTTATACTAAAACAGAATACACTGTTGTATCAAAATTTGGTGACTACTTTAGGATGCCGGCAGTGCGCCACACTCACACTTATATTAATGGAAAAGAAAGTGAATCTGCTAGCTATGCGGTAAAATCAAATAATAAGGGGGGCAACAAAGACAGCCTTGCAGACAAGACGACCTATGAATATAACAATTTGGGCTATCTTGTTACGACAAATTATTTTGATTCCAATGAAAAGCAGATTTGGAAAAATGTAAAGGAATACGATGACGCAGGTCTTCTTAAATCTGAATCTGAATACAATGGGGCTAATGAGCTTACCGGAAAAACCATTTACAAACGGGAAGGAAACAAGCTGACTGAATCTTACTATGGCGGGCAGGGGGAACTGCTAGAATGTACCGTAAGCACAGAGGCAGATGGTAAAACTTTGGAAAGTTTTAGATACTATGCAGACGGCAGCCTGGACACACGTTTTGTCTATACCTATGATGCTAGCGGAAAAGTTAGCAAAATAGATTCTTTTGAAGCTGAAGGAAAACTTACAGAAAAGGTTACTTTTGTTTACACTCCAACAGGGGCACTAAAGGAAATTCAAACGTACAATGCGGACAATGTTCTTTATGAACGAATTCTTTATGTTCCAGACAGCCAGGGAAACCCCAAGAAATCTTATACCTACAAGGTTTCACAAAAGTTTGGCGGAACAGTAAACGAGTTGGTTTCTACCTCTGACTATACATTCAACTACTAGGGCTTGCAAAATAACTGCCTAGGGGTGACACTACCGGCATGACTTTTCTGGCAGTTTCAAGGGGGTGGATACCCCCTTATTTTTTTTGCTTTATAAATGACCAATAAATTCCGATAATCAAAAACGAGGAATAAGACTATGAAATCTATTGGAATTAAACTGGCCGACGGAACTTTTTACCCTATTATGAAAGATGGGAGCGTTGAGAAAAAAACTCTTGACGTTACAACAGTACAGGATAACCAGACAAAAGTTCAAATTGATCTTTACCGGTCAGACACTGACTCCATGGATGATGCAGAATACGTGGACAGTTTGGAAATCTCAAATCTTAATCCCCACCCTAATGGGGAACCCAATCTGCACCTTAACTTGAGCCTTGACGAAACAGGGCACTTACAGGCTGATGTCATTGACCCTGAAACCGGCAGGCAGAGCGAAACCCAAGTGACACTTGTTACAAGAAGTGAAGAGGAAAGGGCTGAACCTGCAAACTTTCAATTAGACACAACTACAGCTGATGCCTTAGCTGATATTGATGCAGTTGATTCTATGCTAAAGAATTCAATAGAAAGCGAGGATAATTTCATAGAACCTATTCCATCAACTATAGAAGACATTGAAAATACAGTAAGTGAAAATGATTTTGATAATCCAGATGAAGCTTCTTTGGATTTACCTGATTTCAATGCAGATGCAACGACTCCGCTTGTAGAACCTGAAGACAACAACATTCCCGATTTATTTAATACAAAACTGCCAGAGCTGGACCTGACTGACTTTGAGGAGGAAGGTAAAAATACAGATACAGATTCTCCTGAAAGTGATGATTTTGGGCTTCCTAACTTTTCATCAGAAGGCAGCACAGAAGAAAGTACTGGCGAGGATGACTTTTCCTTTGATCTTGACAGCATAGATTTACCCGCTACTGGCTTTGCAGAGCACGACGATGCTACCCTTGCAGTTGATATGGCGGCTATAAAACCTGGAAAGTTTACTGCAATTACAGAAGATGATACTGCAGAAAATGAGGTTGCAACAGAAACAAGTACCGAAACGGAAGATACTGTTACTGAAGAAAGTGCTACTATAGATAATACTTTAACCATAGATGAAAATCAAAATGAGGACAATACTGAAAGTGTGGACGACACACCTTCAATAGAAGAACCTATTACAGAAGAAAATGACTTTACAGAAATAAAGAGTGATGATCTTACCGTAGAGGAACCAGTTACAACTACTGATATTACGGTGGAGAAACCTATTACCGAAGAAAGCGCTATCACTGAAGTGAGGGATACAGAGATTACAGAAGAAGAACCCGTAACAGAAAGGAACAAGAACATCTATGCCGATTGGGACTCTTCTGCAGTATTAGCAGCTGGCACAGTAGCAGAAAGAGAAGAAGAAGATTTTGCCCTACCCGACTTTGATGATCTTGAGCCTACAGGAAGTATAAACTCCAGCGACTTTAGCCTGCCTGATTTTGACGATTCAGATCTTGATGCCTCTTTAGGTTTAACAGCTGACGCAAATGCAGGCACAGACTTTTCTATTCCAGATTTTGAATCCGATTCTCCTACAGATGTAAGCTATACTTCTTTTGACTCTGACGATAATCCATTTGAGACAAACACATATACTCAGGGGTCAAGTATGTTTGACGGCCTTTACGATAAAGACAGGCTTTCAGAGCAGTCTTACGAAGAAGAAGATTATGATGAAAAAGAGCGAAGAGGAACAGCTGCTCCTGTTATAGTCTGTGTAGTTTGTGCGGTAATCTGTATATTAGCAGCCTTACTGGTGCTCTTTATAATTCCTTCAAACATAAATATCTTTAAGAAGAATCAAAACACGAATGTTCAAATTGCTAAAACAGAAGAGCCTGCCGTTAGCAAAGAGGACAAAAGTCCTAGCAGCACACAAACTGACACTGTTGCAAGTAGCAAAGAAGACAAAGGGTCTAATAAGGCACAAAACGATGCAGCCACTACTAGCAGCAAAGAAGAAGAAAGAGCAGACTCTGTACCTGCAAAGGAAAGTCAGGCTCTTAAGGCAGAAGAGGAAACGCAAGTCCTTGAAGCAAAAGAAGACAAGATTGTTGTTGCTACAAAGCCAAGTGCAGTTATACCGGAAAGCCCTGCAAAGCCCGCGGTTAAAATTCCTGACACAAAGTATCGCGTAAAATGGGGAGACACACTTTGGGACATCTCAGCTTCTTATTATAAGAACCCTTGGCGTTACACCTATATTGCCCGCTACAACGGAATCCGCAATCCTGACTATATTCAGGCAGGTCAGATTATTTTAATTCCAGCAGAATAATGAAAAGACTTAGCATCTCTTTATTTCTTTTGACCGCAGTCCTCTGTGCAACGGGTTGCGGTGCAAAAGATCCGCTTGAAAAAAAATACGGCCCTGACTCTTCTTATTTTAGGGGACTTGAATACTTAAATAAAAAAGAGAATGCCAGGGCAAAAGTTTCATTCAGGACTGCCGCAAAAGATGCTTCTCCGCTTGTAAAAAGACGGTCATTAGAACAGCTTGCAAGCATGGGCTCTGTGCAAGAAAATATAATTGTGCTAAAAGAACTATATGCCCTATATCCGGACGAAGATTCCCTTCTCCTTTACACCCGCGAACTTTACAAGGCAGAAGATTACAGCCAGATAATAGAAGTTACAAAAGACCTTTCCCCCTTAGATGGCAACAATGAAAGTATTTTTTACCGGCTTTCTTCTTTGTACAAAAAAGGCTTTGCAGACTTCAATTCTGAATATTCTATTTGGAATAGCAAAAGAAACTTTTCTTCAGAACATGTAAAGCTCTACACTGCCCTTCAAACTTCACGGGACATAAAGGACATGGAGCTAGCTTCTTTTAGGGCAAAAGTTTTTTCATATGAATATCAAGCAGCTATAAATATGATTCCTTCAATTTGTGAAAACAGCGAAAACTTACTGCCACAAATTATAAATGACATGGGAAAGTCATACTTATACGGGTCTACTGCAAATTTATCAAATGCACAAAAACTGCTTTCACTTGTGGAAAAGGCCCCCAAAGAATCTTTATACAATATATATTTTTATGTCGCAAGACTTTATGATAAAGAAGCAAACTATTACGAAAAAACTGCGAAGTACTACTTGCTTGCAATGGAAAAAGCAGAAGATCCTCTTTCTTATGATAATGCCCTTTGGTATTACTTGAACGCCTGCTTAAAACTTTCTATAAAAGACGCTATTGATGCCCTTACCACATACGGGCCAACTTGGCACGACGCATCCTACTTTGATGATTTTTTTGATACCCTATCCTTACGAATGCTTTCGCGCCACGTTTGGTTTGCCTACTATCAGCTTACAAATTCAATAGAAACTTTTGCCAGCAAGGAAACAATAAGCAAGTTTTCCTATATAACCGCAAGGCTCCTGCAAACAGGAATACTTAAGATAAACGGCATAAAGCATGACGAGGCAGCAGAAAAACTTTTACTAAAAGCCTTTTCAGATAGCTCTGACTTATACTACCGCTTTGTTTCTTGTATGGCTTTGGGAAAAAGCAAAGATGAACTTAAGGAAAAACTTACTTACATAAGTGAAGATAAAAACTTTACCCTTAATTCAGAAGAAGACTCTCTTTTGTTAGGCTATGCTGACTACAATCTTTTATCGGATATTTATGGTGAATGGAAAAAAGCAGGACAAAATATTTCCTTGCAAACTTCACAAATTATAGCTAAAAAATTAAGGGAAGAAGGTGAAAAGGTACCTGCCTTTTACACCCAAGCCCTTCGCATAGCTTCTAAAAAACTATACAAGAGCGAAGCCCCCCTTGCAAAAGAATTATGGGAAGAAGCCTTTCCTAAAGACTATAAGGATTATGTAGAAGAATACGCAAAAACTTTTTCCCTAAGCGAATATGTTCTTTATGCCCTTATCAGAAGTGAAAGTTTTTTTGACGCAAGCGTAAAGAGCCATGCAGGGGCAACAGGCCTTACCCAACTTATGGACGGAACAGCAGGGGATGTGGCAAGGAAACTGAAAATAGAAACTTATGATTTAAAAGATGCAAAAACAAACATAATGTTTGGTTCCTACTACTTGCAAGAACTAAAGGGGAGACTAGACGATTCACTTATACTTTCAGCCTTTGCCTATAACGGAGGAATTGGTCATGTCAGGTCTTGGCTAAAAAGCGCAGACTTAAACTTTGGAATGGAAGACCTGCCCCTTGACCTTTTTCTTGAAAGCCTGCCCTTTAGCGAAACAAGGGAATATGGTAGAAAGATTGTAACAGCCGCTTGTGTCTATGCTGCCTTATATTACAACAAGACAGTAGACGAAGTCTGTGATGAAATATTCAACTGGAGAAAATAATGTTTGAGGAAATGAATGAAAAGATCCGCTTAGCGGGTGTAATAGCAACAGTAACAGTAGAAGATGCTGACCAAGCTGAAAAGATAGCTGCTTCCATGCTAAAGGGAAACCTGTACGCTATGGAAATTACATTCAGGACAAAAAACGGTCAGGAAGGCATAGACAATATCTGTTCTTGTATAGAAAGGATTGCCCAGTCTTTTCCCCAAATATTACTTGGGGCTGGGACTGTAACAAGTGCAAGTCTTGCAAAAATGGCTTTTAGTGCCGGTGCCTCATATATTGTAGCCCCAGGCTTTAATCCTTCTACAGTTGACTTTTGTATCAGCAAAAAGTTGCCGGTTTATCCTGGGGTCAATAATCCAAGCCAGATAGAAGCTGCTATGGGAAAGGGACTGAACCTGCTAAAATTTTTTCCTGCAGAACTAAGCGGTGGCTTTAAAATGCTAAAAACTTTGCAAGGTCCCTTCCCCAACATTTCCTTTATTCCAACAGGTGGCATTTCATTAGAAAACATGACTACTTACCTGAAGTGTCCAAACGTTGCTGCCGTAGGGGGCAGCTGGATGGTAAAGGGAAACGATGATGAGATTGCAGAACTTTGCAAAAAAACATATCTTCAAAGCCTAGACTTAAAAATCACGGACTTTAATTTAGAAGATAAAAAGATAAGGCTTTCAAGCCTGT
>CAJOQA010000330.1 GCA_905236465.1 uncultured Treponema sp. | reverse complement strand
CGTGATAAAGTTATAGATGGCATAAGCGGTGTAAATGATGAGACATCAGACCGTGTAGGTATGCGTATTGTAATTGATTTAAAGCGGGGGGCTGTAACAAAAATTGTAATCAATCAACTTTTTGCAAAGACAGCCTTGCAGTCAACTTTTGGCGTAATAAACCTTGCTCTTGTTAAGGGCCGACCTCAGACCTTAAACTTAAAGCAACTTATCCAATATTTTGTTGAGCACAGGGATATTGTTGTTACCCGCCGCACACAATTTGAGCTTCGTAAAGCTAAGGCCCGTGAGCATATCCTTGAAGCCCTGATAGTTGCAGTAGATGCAATTGATGAAGTTATAAAGATTATTCGTGGCAGCCGTGACGAGGCCGAAGCAAAAGTTGGCTTGATGCAACGTTTCTCTTTTGATGATGAACAAGCACAAGCTATTGTAGATATGAGGTTAGGGCGCCTAACAAATCTACGTATTGATGAGCTTCGCAAAGAGATGGCAGAACTAAAAACTTTTATTGCTTATCTTGAGGATTTGCTTGCTCACCACGAAAAGATTTTAGCTATTGTAAAAACTGAAACAAATGAAATAGCTGAAAAATATGGGGACGACCGTCGCACTCAAATTGTGTCTGGAGAAGTTGAAGAAATAAATGTAGAAGACATGATAAAAGAAGAGGACATGGTTGTTCTTATTTCTAAGCTGGGTTATATAAAGAGAGTTCCTGTAAGTCTTTATCGTAGTCAGAGTAGGGGAGGAAAGGGCTCTATTTCTGCAAAGCTTGTTGAAGAAGATTATATAAATCAGATGTTTGTAGCTTCAACCCATGACTATATTAATTTTATTACAACTGCAGGAAAATGTTATTGGATAAAAGTTCATGAAATTCCAGAAGCTAGCAAGACAAGCAGGGGAAGTCATATAA
Organism: uncultured Treponema sp.; assembly: GCA_905236465.1. Classification (GTDB taxonomy): domain Bacteria; phylum Spirochaetota; class Spirochaetia; order Treponematales; family Treponemataceae; genus Treponema_D. The sequence continues at coordinate 6,308 of CAJOQA010000330.1, read as the reverse complement.
AGAGTCTCCTTCAGGTTACAGCAAATGAAGATGTAAGCGCAATTGTAGGACTTAGGGATTTTACAGAAGGTCAGTATCTATTCATGGCTACTGCTAATGGTGTTGTAAAGAAGACCCCGACAACTGAATTTAAAAATGCAAAGTCACGTGGTATGCAAGCCGTGCGTCTTGATGAGGGAGACCATTTAGTAAGCGCAATATTCTCTTCTGGTAAGGATGAGTTGTTGCTTGTTAGCCGTAGGGGACAGGCTTTAAGGATAAGCGAAGAAGAAGTCCGGCCTATGGGGCGTGCTAGTCGTGGTGTGATAGGAATGAAGTTGTCCCAAGGCGATGAACTTTGTGCTGCTATTCATGTTGAAGAGGATGCAAAAATTCTTGTTATAACAGAAAAGGGTATAGGAAAGCGTGTAGACTTTGAAGAATTTAGTGCTCATGGTAGAGGTACTGGTGGGCAAAAGATTTTTGGTAATGTAGATGATAAGGGAGAAATTATTGGTGCCCTTACTGTTAAGGATAACGACAGTGTAATGTGTATTACTGGGCAGGGAACTTCAATTCGTGTAAAAGCTGAAGACATAAGCAAGCAGGGTAGGACAAGCAGTGGTGTTAAAGTTGTTGATATTACAAGCCCTGATTATGTTGTAGGTATAGACCGCATAGCAAATGACGAAGAAGAAAAAAAGGATTCTTTGATGTCCGATAATTCCAACTAAAATAAGACAGGTTTTTAAATGAGGCTACCGTTATGGTAGCCTTTTTTTATACACAAATTAATTTTATTTACTATACAAATATATAGTATATCTATAACAATCTTGTTTCACGTGAAATAGCAGTTACGTTTGTATACTTCTACCGGTTAGCTCCTTAAACTTTATTTAGGGTGCCATAAAATAAAATAAGTATATAGTCGATTAACCTTAAAAAGCTATTATGTGTCATGTTGAGTGTAGCGAAACATCTCTACTAATTTGGGTTCTTAGCTGTTGTTCAGACAGTCGTAAGTTAATCGGCTACAATAGAATTGTTTCATGTGAAACATTATTGTTTTAATTGAAGCTTTTAGAGGTTGAAGCAGTTTCAAAAGTTTAAATTGTCATGCTGAACTTGTTTCAGTAGCTATATATAATAAACGAATTCAAAATAGTGTTATTACCAGAGAAACTGAATCCAAAAGAATCTTGCTGTTTCCCTACTGCTTAATATAACAATTTAAAAATCAGCTTACTAAAGTTTTTGAGATTTCTAAAGGAGCTTTTCTTCTGTCCGTCAGGTTAGAAATGACCTGATTTTTTATCTAAATTGTTTCATGTGAAACATATATAATCTATTAACCGTAAGGGGTCGCTAAAAACTTGCAGGCACAATTTTTAGAGCTTGTCTGCGAGTTTAAGTTTTACAAGGTAAATATAATCGCTAAAATAGTGCGATATTAAAAGCTACTATGTCATGTTGAGTGTGGCGAAACATCAATGCTATATATTCCTTGCCTAAGTTTAGAATCCAATTATTTTATGATACATCCTTACTTTAACTGCACTTCTGTTTCACGTGAAACTATGTCTGTACTTTTCCGTATGATTTAGTATTATTAATTGTGGAAAACTTTGGGATAAAAGGGACCTTTTTCATAAAATTCAGAAATGAATTTATAAATTCTTTTATTATAAGAATTTATAAATTTCACAAAATTCTAAATTTTTTATGGTAGTGTGGATAATTTGTGGAAAAAGATCCTCAAACTTATGCAAATTTGCTGACTATGGTAAAAATAATTTTTGCAGGGAGGGTGTACAACAAAAAGAATGCTACTAGCTTGTTTTACGGTGATTTTGAAACTTCTTCTTACAAGTGTTTCATGTGAAACACTTGTAAGTGTTTGTGCATTGAGATCTAAATAGTATTTAGCCGTAAAACCTTAGAGCCCCTTTTTGGATTCCATGATTCTTTTCGTTTTTGAGGAAGACTTTCTATATCTGCTTGTACAAAACCTAAGTGCTCAAACCAATCTGCTGTTTGGGTTGTAAGCAGGAAAACACTTTTTGCGTGCATTTGCTGTGCACGTTTCACAAGAAACTCTATCATTTTAGGCCCAATGCCGATGTGGGAACATGTTTTATCTACAGCTACACCTGCAATTTCCATTTGACCGTCTCTATAGGGAATAAGAGAGGCACAGGCCCGTATTGCACCGTCAAGTTCGTATACAATGTAGAAGGGAAATTGTTCTTGTAGCATTTGCTTAGTGCGGGGAAGAAGAATTCCTGAATCTACAAAGGGTTTCATTACGCTTAAAACTGCTGCTATATCATTTCTCTTCATTTCCCTAATCTTTCCATAGTTATTTGAATAAATCATTGTACCAGAACCTAGGTCGCTAAAGATTTCACATGGAACACAACCTTCTTGAGAACCATTCAATATATGAGCCCTACTTACACCTGAAGAACATGCTTCTTTTGAAAGTTTTAATAGTGAAAATATTTTTTCACGTGAAACATTTTCTGAAACTACCAAATGTTCGTTAGAATTTGGGGAATTTACCGAATGGTTGTTAGATTTTATAAATAAATCTAGCTCTTCTAGGTTCATTGCTGGCACTGTTCCTTCAGGAGAAAGGCCTATACTAGTTGGAATTGAAAAGTTTTTTTTGGAAATGCTTGCATCTGGGACTAAATAAAACAACTTATCTGCTTGTAAACCAATAGCAATTTGCTGGGCTAGTTGAATTGAAGATATATTGTAGGGTTTTCCCGCAACACTCCAACCAATGCAGGGAAAAATTGGGATAAAGCCATTATCTAGAATAGTTTTAATAGATTCAACTTCTAGTTTATCGATTTGACCGATTGTTCCGTAGTCAAAACCGTCTATAACACCTTTTCCGCGAGCACGTACCCAGTTACCTATAACTGCTGTAATTTTTTCTCCTGCAAAGGCTGTCATTATTTGGTTAGAAACATCAAACGCTGCCATTTTTATAAGGGGCATGGCCTCATCTTGTGTGATTCTGTAGTTATTGTGAGTTGTCCAAGTTATGCCTGATGCTGTTAGAATTTGATCAATACGGCGACTAGAGCCTGGAACCATGATTACTTTTAGTCCTGCTTCATGAATCAGGCAGATATCTTTTATATGGCTTAGAAAAAGTGGTGAATCTATAATCTGATCATCAATATAGATGATTACTATGGCATTCTTAAAACGCTTTATGTAGCGTATGACATCTCTTATTCTTTCAGCTTTATCGCGGATTACATTATCTTCTGACATAAGTTGAAGTATTGCAAAGCATTAAAAAAGTGTCAAGATTTTACGATATTTCCTTTTGAATATATGCAACCACAATAATCTTGCCTGTATAAGCCGTATTCAGCACTTAGCTGAAGGCTTCGTAAAAAGCCACTTCGTTTTTTGAAATCAGACGGAAGGAATTTTGTTTTTCCTTCTACTTCAAGTTCCTGTCCTATTGTATTTATCTTTTCAGAATCTTTAAAGGGACTTATTGAAAGTGTGGTCGTAAACCAGTCAAACTTGTTGTCTAGCGCGTATTCATACGCTTTTTTCATTCTGAATAAGTAACAACGGCGGCATCTTTCCCCTTTTTCATTTTCGGCTTGCAGTTCTTTTTCTTCTTTTACGTTTGTGGCTTTGTAGAAATCTTCTGGATCGTAGCTGGATTGTATTAGGTGAACTTCTTGTGCTGGTGGAAAGTTTTTTAAGAATTTTTTAAGTTCTTCTAGTCGCCGTTCATATTCCTGACTAGGATAGATATTTGGATTATAGTAAAAAATTGTAATTGCAAAGTACTTACTTAGGTATTCAATTACGTAGGATGAGCAGGGGGCACAACAAGCATGTAGTAATAGGCTTGGACGGCTATTAGCTAAATTGTTTATGATTATGTCTGTTTGTTTTTGATAGTTGATTTTTTGCCTTTCCATTTGTTTTTAGGATAGCATGTACTTGAATTTTATTCAAAGGGGCTGCAACAAAAAGACTTCTTGTTGCAGCAGTGTTTGTATTGGGGTGCCTTCATAGTTTTTGATTTGGTATTATTAAAAAAGGAAGAGACCCCTAGGATACAACAGGAAAAATATATAAATGGTTTAAGTTTTTTTCAATGAAGTAAAAGTATGTGTTTTTAGTAGTTTATGAATTGGCAGTATATAGTCTGGAAATCTTGATGTTTCGCTAGCGCCAACATGACAGCTACCACTATAGATTTTAAGCCTGTCACATGCAAGTTTAATAAGATAGTGACAGGTTATTCCTTCTTTCTATTCTTGAGCGCAGATTCGGCGGGCTACATAAACGCCACTGGCAGAAGCGTGCGACAGTGAATGTGTTACACCAGAGCCATCGCCTATTATGTACAGGCCCCTGTACTTTGTTTCAAGATGGTCATCAATTTCAACTTCCATATTGTAAAACTTAACTTCGACACCATAGAGTAAGGTATCATCGTTTGCAGTTCCCGGGGCTATTTTATCTAAGGCATAAATCATTTCGATAATGCCGTCTAGGATTCTTTTGGGAAGGACGAGGCTTAAGTCACCTGGCATGGCTTTAAGGGTTGGATTTACCATACACTCTTTCATCCTGTCCGCATTGCTTCTTCTGCCTCTTTCTAGGTCACCAAAGCGCTGTACTATTACGCCCCCGCCAAGCATATTGGAAAGACGGGCTATGCTTTCTCCATATTCATTTGAGTTCTTAAAGGGTTCGCTGAATGTTTGTGAAACTAGGAGGGCGAAATTTGTATTTTCAGTTTTCTTGGCGGGGTCCTCAAAAGAATGTCCGTTAACTGTTATGATTCCGTTGGTATTTTCATTTACAACTATACCATGGGGATTCATGCAGAATGTTCTTACACGGTCTTCAAATTTTTCTGTACGGTATACAATTTTGCTTTCGTAAAGTTCGTCCGTGAGATGAGAGAATACTACAGCCGGTAGTTCTACCCGTACACCTAAATCTACCCTATTTGATTTTGTGGGTAAACCTAATTCCTTGCAGACAGAACTTAACCATTTACTGCCGCTTCTTCCTACTGATATGATGCAGTCAGAACAATCTGCTGAGCCTGAGTCCCATGTTACCCTTAGGCCATAATCTTTGTGCTCTATATGGCGGATTGGTGTATAGAAATGGAATTCAACTTTATCTTTCAGCTCGTTGTAGATATTCTGCATTACGATATAGTTTATGTCCGTTCCCAAATGGCGGACAGAGGCATCTAGAAGGGTTAGCTTATTTTGTATGCAGATTTTTTTGAATTTAGTTCCCCCAGTTGAATACATTTTTGTATTCTGACCACCGTAGGCCGTGTTTATTCCATCTACATAGTTCATGAGTTCCAATGACTTTTCCTTGCCAATGTGCTCCCACAAGGTTCCGCCAAAGTCATTAGTTATATTATACTTTCCGTCAGAGAAAGCTCCAGCTCCTCCAAAGCCGCTCATTATGGAGCAAGGTTTGCATTTTATACAAGTCTTTACTTTTTTGCCATCAATAGGACAGTGCCTTTTTTCTAACGGAGCACCTTCTTCAAAGACTGCGATTTTAAGGTTTGGATTGTTTTTTACTAGTTCATATGCGGAAAAAATTCCACCGGGACCTGCACCCACGATAATTACGTTATATTGCATTATTTTATTATACCCCCTTAATCAAAAATCAACAAGGCATTAAGGGCATCTCGAAAAACTCACTTTCGTGACTTTTTCGAGGTTTACTTAACAAATTTTTAGAGCTTGTAACTATTGAAAAAGAAGTCTGTATATGTTAAAATTCTCTTATAATCCCTTTTGGAATTAGGAGTAGGATATGAAAAGAAATTCTGCATTTGTACTTGGTCTTTCTCTTTTGCTTTCAGTTTTTTTGTTTTCATGTAATAGTCCCAATGGAAAGTTTAAGGGGGAATGGGCATACATTGATAACAACAAGCCCATAAAAATTTATTCTTTTGAAAAAAATAATAACTATACAGAATATTTATATGTTTTGATAGGTTATGTTGGTGTTAGGGGAACCTATGAGGTTACTGATAAATTTATTTCCTTTGCACCTACAGAATATACCAGTGACTATGGTAAGACCTGGAACGATTATACATCTGCCGCAAGAAAAACAGGACTCAATTTTGAAAAGACCCTTCCTTATCTTTTTAAAGATAAGAATTCTTTTATTTTAAGTGGGGACATTCCAGGAGAAGATGCTACTTTTGTTCATGGTAAATATCTTGAAAGCTTGAGAAGTCAGGCATTGTTTTAGGGACGCTTGCTTCGACTACGCTCAGCAAACGG
>CAJOQA010000329.1 GCA_905236465.1 uncultured Treponema sp. | reverse complement strand
TTCCAAAAAGTCGTGGCAAAAACCTGGAATACAAAAGCAGATTTTTCTTTGTATGAAAAACGTCGCAACGAGCTTACCCAAATACTAGATGAAGCTGGAATTGAGCATGCCAGCCCCGAAGGTGCATTTTATATGTGGTGCAAAGTTCCAGACCGATTTGATAGCAATGATGATTTAGAGTTTTGCGATTACTTAAAAAAATATTTAATTCTTGCAGCTCCAGGCTCAGGCTTTGGCGGAAAAGGCTGGTTCCGATTAGCATATTGCGTAGATGAGCAAAGTATCTTGAACTCTAGAACTGCTTTTATAAAAGCTATTGAAGATTTACACAAGTAAGGAGGTTTATATGAAAATTTTAATGGTCAGTGCAGAAGTTGTCCCCTTTGCAAAAACAGGAGGCCTTGCAGACATGGTAAGTGCTCTTGCTATTGCGCTTACTAAACTTGGACATGACGTAAAAATAGTTATGCCCCGTTATTATAAAATAGACAAGAAAAAGTTACAGCTTCTTCCAGGCCCTATGGCTATAGCAGCAGGACAGATAGAAACGTGGTCGGCGGTTTATTATACCAATATGCCAGGTTGTGACAAATTACCAGTTTATTTTATAGACCATGAGAATTGTTATGGTAGGGATGGCATTTACGGTAATCCTTGGGAAAGTGATTTCCACGATAACCCTTATCGTTTTTCAGTTTTGTGTCATGGGGCCTTTCAGTTGTGCAGAAAAATAGGTTGGTACCCTGATATAATCCATGCACATGATTGGTCTTCATGTTTAGCGCCTGTTCTTCTTAAGCATGTAACTAGATACTGTGGTTTTGAAAGGACTGCTTCTGTTCTTACTATCCACAATCAGGGCTATCAGGGAATGTATAACAAAAATCAATATCCAGCTTTAGGAATAGATTGGGGCTTTTATTACGGTGCTGGATTTGAACATGATGGTGGAATGAATTTTTTACAAGCAGGTGTTTCATCTGCTGATATGATTACTACCGTTTCTCCCACTTATGCACATGAAATTCAGACAGCTGAGGGTGGCTTTGGCATGGATGGCCTTCTGCGTGTTAGGGGTGATGTGCTAAAAGGCATACTGAACGGGGCAGATTTAAGTCAGTGGAATCCTGAAACCGATAAGAGAATTCCATTTAATTATTCAGAAAAGGATATGTCTGGAAAGGCAAAATGCAAGGCTGAATTGCAGAAAAAAATGGGCCTAGAAGTAAATGCAGATATTCCTGTCATAGGAATGGTTACCCGCCTTGTTGATCAAAAAGGCATTGCAGAAGTTTTTGCACCTACATACGGTTCAGTCTACAGTATTTGTGCAAATATGAATATACAATTTATTGTTCTGGGTAGCGGAGAAGCCTGGTGTGAAAATGAAATTCATGCTCTTCAAGAAAAACTTCCTAACTTTAGGGCCTACATAGGATACGATGAAAACCTTAGCCACTTAATTGAAGCAGGTTCTGACTTTTTCCTTATGCCATCAAAATATGAGCCTTGTGGATTGAATCAAATTTATTCTATGATTTACGGAACCCTGCCTATCGTTCGCAGAACTGGGGGCTTAGCAGATACCGTCCAAAACTACAACCAAGATACAGGTGAGGGAACAGGATTTGTCTTTGATCAACTTACGCCAAGTGCTGTTTATAATACTGTTGGTTGGGCTGTATGGGCTTACTACAACAAAAAAGACCACATAAAGAAAATGCAGTCAGCTGGCATGAAAAAAGAATTTGGTTGGGATATAGCTGCAAAAGAGTATCTTGATGTTTATAAAGAAGCCTTAAAACGCGGTTGTGGTTTAGACTACAAAGATTAATAGAATCTTAAAACTCATACCAATTCCCCTGTATGGTAAGATACCAGCTAGACAAGGGAATTGGGGTTCCTTCTTTGTACCAGGTAAGGCTTCCGTCCATTCCAAGACTTACAATATAGTCATTTAAACCTTGTATTTTCTTTGAAAGGCTCAAGCTTCTTCTGTAAACAGAACTTTTTTTATTTTGAATATTATACGAGTATAAGTTGTTTCCCCCAAGATTTGTATAAAGGCACGGATAGCTAAAAAAAGCACATGATTCCATATCTTCTTCATTCAAGGTAAAAATTGATTTAGAAAGGTTTTCTTTATTTGAGTTATACAAAAAAAGTTTTGTCTTTATTTTGCTAGAAGGCTCATCTTTTTCTAAGAGTAAACCATATAAATCTGACTGAAAATTAGGGGAGTCGTAGGTAAGAGAATATGCCATAAAGCCGTTAAGAGTTTTTACAGGTACTATTTCCCCTGTCTTCATGTTAAGTTTTATAATAGCTGAATCTGTTGCATTATTTTCAGCCTTTGCAATATATACAGAGTCTTTACCTATAAGGATGGCATCTTCAACAGAAGTTCCAGTATACAAAAGTTTTGTTTTTTTACTTTCTAAATCAATTATATAGACTTCACTTTTATCAACAACAAAAACAATATTATTTAAGCAAACATTAAGTTTACTTATAACGTTCTTTGGGGTAAAAAGTGTTTCATTTTTATATTCAGGTTCTTTTAGTAGTTGGATAGGCTTTTTAGAATCTTTTGTCCAAAGAATTATTGACTTGTCATAGATAGCTATGTTTTTTTGATCAGGATTATTCTCAATAGGAGTTACTGTTTTTTTTGAATAAGATGCATTGATAATATTTTTTTCCGTAAGTAAAAATAGTTTTTGATTGTAGCAAGCAAAATCCAAAATTGGTGCAAAAAGTGTCTTTGAAAAACTTTGCAATACATTATTTTCTACCGTATATATGTCACCTTGCAAAGAGCTGACATACATCCTATTTCCCATTTGACCTACAAAAGCAGGCAGGAAGATTTCACCATCGCTTGAAAAATCAGAAAATAATGATACGCTTATTTTAGAATGACTATATTCTATTTTACTGATTTTGTACGTATTCTTGTTACTTTTGCTCAGAAAAAAAAGATTTTCATCGCTAGCTGATGTAAAAAGTAAAAGTGGGGAGACCTTTTCTTTATATTCAGTTAAACCTGTTTTTGTATCTATAAGATACAACTGCTGATTTTTTATCCCTGTAAGAAATTTATCAAAGAATAAAACATTCTTAAGATTAGCCTCTGTGTTTATAGCTTTTAATACTTTAAGTTTTTTTAAATCATAGTAGATCAAACTTCCAGTTGCAGAATAAAAAACTGCATTTTTTTCAGAAAGACCCGTTTTTACTAATGATATAGAGTAGGGAAAGTCTTTTATTTCATTTATTAATGTCCCAGTAGAAGCATGAAAAATATATGTTGATTTTTCAGTTCCCACAAAAAGAAGGGAGCCCCTTTGCGAATAAGAAAGGAGGGTAACTTTTTCCTCAAAAGAAAGCACAAACTTTTTTGCTAAGCTATTCCAATCAAGAACAAAAACTTTGTTCATGGAAAAAGAATCACTTTCATATATTGCTAAATCCATAGAGCAAGGATTTTTTTTTATGTCTTTTATTTTATGCCGTGAAACTTGATAGTGCTTTCCAATGCCATCTGAGCCCCATTCAGTTATGAAACCACCATCACTAGCCGTAAAAAAAGACTTTTCACTAAGCTCTAAGCAATTTATAGAAAAAGTATTTGCAAAAATAACAAGAGGAAAGAAGAAAGAAAAGATAAAAGTGTATACTTTTTTAGACAAGCTCATAAATTGCCTCTACTGATAAAATATCGTATATCACTGCTAACTGCTAAAATTACAATCAGACCTATAATAAAAAGTCCTGCAATCTGAATATAATATAAAACTTTTGGGTGAATTTTTTTCCGTGCGATAAATTCAAAGAAAGCGAATACAATTATTCCACCATCTAAAATTGGTATTGGAAGCAAATTTGTAAAAAACAAGGAGATACTTATGAGGGATAAAAGCTTTAAGCTGCTTACAAGACCAGAATGAAGTCCTTCTTTAAAACCTTCTGAAACTGTATCACCGATCAAAGTTGTTATTCTTACAGGTCCACAAACCGCACTTGATATATTAATTCCTTTAAAAAGTATGGCAACGCTTTCTACAACGCTTTTTAGCATAAAAGCTGTTTGAAAAGCCCCCTCACAAACAGCTTTTCCTACTGGAAAGGGGCCATAGAATCTTTCCTTGTCGAAATTTGATGAGACCACTCCTATTTTTCCAGAACCTGTTTCCTTATCTAAATCTGAATGTATTATTAAATCAAAAAAATTATTATCCCTATTAATGCGAACAGTTAAATCTTCGTCTCCATGCATAGCAATATATTGGGCAATATCCGTAAAATAATCCATGTTTTTGCCATTTATGCTAACTATAATATCACCATCCTGCATTCCACTTTTATGTGCTATAGATTCAGTTCCTTCATAAACCGTATCAGCCATGCGGACTTGTGTATCTGCGTCATAATAACTATATCCAACAAGGGCAACGATAAAAAAGGCGATAAATGCAAATAAAAGGTTAAAAAATGGACCTGCAAAAGCTATCAGCAATCTTTTTAAGGGATGTGTTCCATAAAAAGAATCTTTTTCCCCCTGAATTTCAGACAGATTTTCTTCCAGGGCTTTTTGGTAATCCTTTTCTCCTTTCATACCACAGTAGCCACCAAAAGGGATCAATGAAAGACGAAAATCAACATCGCCACATTTGTGATGGAGTAAAACAGGCCCCATTCCAAGTGAAAAGGTTTCAACGTTTACACCGTACAACTTAGCTACAATAAAATGCCCGAATTCATGGAAAACGACAAGAAAACCTAATCCGACAAGCCCTAATACTATAGTCATTTAAGATTCCTTTATTTTTGTAAGAATTTCACTTGCTTTTTTTCTAGCCTTAGTATCCGCGTCTAGAATAGAAGTCAAATCCCCTGCAGCTTGAGACCAATCACATTCCAAAGTTGCGGCAACTATTTTGTTTATATCAAGAAAAGTGCATTCTTTACTTATAAAAGCAGCAACCGCAATTTCATTTGCCGCATTAAAGGCTATGGTGTAAGAATTTCCTTTTTTAGCACATTCATATGCAAGGCGCAAAAGGGGAAAATCATCTAACCGAGGTGCAAAGAAAGTCATTTCATGTCCTGCTAAGTCAAATGGGGTAAGGTAGTTGTGGATATTTTCTGGCCAGGTTAAGGCACCCAAAATAGGATGCCTCATATCAGGATCACTAATTTGAGCATAAAGCATACCATCATTAGTTCTTACCAGGGAATGTATAAGGCTTTGGGGATGAACTACAACTTTTATACGGTCTGTTTGCATGTCAAAAAGCCTGGCAGCTTCTATAACTTCTAACCCTTTGTTTGCAAGGGTGGCGCTGTCAACTGTAATTTTTGGACCCATATTCCAAGTTGGATGGTTTAGTGCTTGCTCCAACGTAACATTAGCAAGTTCTGCTTTTGTATAGTTTCTAAATGGACCGCCACTAGCTGTTATAATTATTTCACTGATCTTATCAATTCCAACTGATTGAGTAAGGTTAAATATTGCACTATGTTCAGAGTCAACGGGTAAAATTTTTGCTGATTTTTTTGAACTGATATCTTTTACCAAAGACCAAGCCATGACAACTGTCTCTTTGTTTGCAAGGGCCAGGTCAATTCCGTTCTCCAATACAAAGACGGAAGGTTCTAGACCTGCAGCACCAGCTATTCCATTTACAACTATATCAGCAGCAGAGTCTTCAATAAGTTTTTTTAGACCAAAGATGCCATCTTTTGAAAATAAAGAAGATTTACACTTAAATTCTTTGCATAGATTCTGAAATTTATCAGTATTTTTATTTGCGCACAGTCCAACAACCTCAAATAAATCAGGAAAGTTCCTTGCTATATCCAAGGTTTGGCTACCAATAGAACCCGTACATCCTAGTACTACAATCTTTTTTTTCATTCATCTATCCTATAAAGCTCCAAAAGGTCCGTAGAAAATGGATATTAAAATATAAAAAATTGGAACTGACATTATAATTGAATCTACTGAATCCAATGCACCACCACGTCCAGGAATAACTTTTCCAGAATCTTTTACATCAGCAGACCGTTTAAAAACAGACTCTATTAAATCGCCAACGATAGAAGAAAAAGCCATTAAAATGCCAATCACAATAATTTTTACAGGAGAACCAACAAAAATATCAGGCCAAATATACAAAGCAAGAAGACCTGCAAAGATTGAGCCTACAAAGCCTCCAGAAAAACCCGCTAAACTTTTATTTGGGCTTGATTTTATAAAACCTTTGTTATTTTTCCCAAAGAGAACTCCAAAAAACCAGGCAAAGGAATCGCAAAAAAATACCATCATCAAAAAAACTGCTATTAATGGAGTAGAGGCATCAAGACCATTCTTTGAAAAATCCGTCATTCTGGAAACAAAAGTAAGCATATAGCCAGCATAAAGTATTATAAAAACTGAAGATGTTACCCTTGCAATTGAATTTTCAAAAGTTTGCGCACTAACAACTTCTATAAAAAGTGCAATTAAAACTGTAAAAATAAAAACATAAGTAATAATTTCAGTTCCAAAGGGGAAGGTAATATTTATAAAAGAGGGTAAAACCTTATATAGAGCAGCAGAAATAGGTATTAGTATGGAAGAAAAAACAATAAAAGACTTGGGTAAAAGACTTGTTTTTTTGGAAAACATTGCAAAGGCTTCTCTTGATCCCCAAAAACAAAACAAAATGATAAGAAGATGAAGTGGTAAATGTGTATGATAGTTTAAGAAAACTATTGTCAAAACAATGGGAAGTCCTACAAAAAAAATGAACAAACGCGAAAAAAGTGTTTTTGCTGTCATTGAATTACCGCTCCGAAACGTCTAGTTCTTTTTTGAAATTCTAATATATTGTCATAGAATTCGTCTTCATTATAATCAGGCCATAATGTTTTTGTAAAAATAAGTTCAGCATAAGAAGCATGCCAAATTAGAAAGTTGCTAAGCCTTAATTCACCACCAGTTCTTATCAACAAATCTACATCAGGTAAATCTGGTATATCAAAATTGTCAGAAATCACTTTTTCATCTACTGATTCTGCGGGAACTTGCTTATTTATGATTTTTTTAACACTACGAACCAACTCGTCTCTTCCACCATAATTTATAGCAAGACAAATAGTTAAGCCATCAAAATCTTTAGTTTCTTCTTCTGTTTCAAGAATATCCTCTTGGATATTTTTAGGTAAACCTTCCATATTTCCCAAAAGCTTTACCCTTATTTTATTATCTGAATAAAATTTTAGTTCTTGTTTAAGATGTGAATGAATAAGGTTCATTAAGAATCCAACTTCTTGTTGGGTTCTTTTCCAATTCTCAGTAGAAAAAACATACAAGGTTAGATATTTTATACCAATATTAGAAGCAACTTTAGCAATTAATTTAGCTTTTTTTAAGCCTTCTTCATGGCCCTTAGTGCGAATGAGACCCTTTTGTTTTGCCCAACGACCATTCCCATCCATAATAATACCAATATGGATGGGAAGAGAATCCTTATTTATTAGTGAAAGTGACTCTTGACTCACTTTTTATTCCATTATTTCCTTTTCTTTTGTTTCGTAGACTTTATTAATTTCGTCCACATACTTATCCGTGAGCTTTTGCAACTTATCAGTTTCTGTCTTTAGCTGATCCTCTGTAAGCTCACCAGCCTTTTGCTGCTTTTTTAAATCTTCATTTCCATCACGTCTAATATTCCTGATTGTTGTACGATAATTCTCTGCAACCCCTTTAGCCTGCTTTACAAGTTCCTTGCGACGATCAGATGTCAATGGTGGAATTGAAATACGGATAACCTTACCATCATTACTTGGGTTCAATCCCAAATCCGCAGTTTGAATAGCTTTTTCTATAGCAGAAATAAGGGACTTATCAAAAGGAGAAACAACAACCATACGGGCTTCCGGAATAGAAATTGTTCCTACCTGATTTAAAGGAGTAGGGGTACCGTAGTAGTCGACACGAACCTTGTCAAAAATAGAAGCGTTTGCTCTTCCTGTACGGATAGTCTTATATTCTTCTTTTAGAGAGTTTACAGTTTTTTCCATGCGTGCTTCGATGTCACCAGCCATAATTTTCCTCCGGTTGCTATAAAATAAGGAGTTGGCAGCAATACCTGTCAACTCCTATTGTTTTTTTTACTTTCCTAAAGTGAGAGGTACAATCTCTCCAAATTCAAGTGTTGCAGAAACTTCTTTTCCGATTTCAGCAAGCTTTGCAGAAACAGATTTCTTGTCATCTTTTACAAACATCTGATCCATGAAACATACTTCGGCAAGATTCTTCTTTATTTTTCCCTGAAGAATTCCTTCCTTTACGTTCTCTGGCTTAGATGCCATTTTTTCATCCTGGTCCATCTGTGATTTAAATATATCCCTCTGCTCATCAATATAAGACTGAGGAACATCTGACTGACGGATATAAGCAGGTGTAAATGCAACAATATGCATACAGCAGTCTTTTGCAAACTGCTTTACCTTATCATCAGTTGAACCCTTTACAATAACAACTGCTGCCTGCTTGTTATCAGAGTGAACATAGATACCTGCACTTGCGTTTTCTGGAACTTCAAGAACCTGAACCTTGCTCAAAGACATATTCTCACGGGTCCTTGTTGCAAAGTCAAGAAGAATATCTGAAAGCTCTTTTTCAACTTTTGTATAGCCCTTAGCAAAAATTTCTTCAACAATCTTTTCACCAGAAGCAACAAAGTCTGCATTGTTTGCAACAAAGTCTGTCTCGCATACAAGCTCAGCTATTACAATCTTATTATCCTTCTGGCGGATAAAGATACGTCCTTCGCTTGTTACACGCTCTGATCTCTTTGCTACAGCAGCAAGTCCTTTTTCCTTTAAGTACTTTGCAGCAGCATCAAAATCACCATTTGTCTCTACAAGAGCCTTTTTACAATCCATCATACCTGCGCCAGTTTGTTCGCGCAACTGCTTAATCTGAGCACTAGAAATAGCCATTACTTAACTCCAAAATTATTTTTCGTACATCTTATCTTCATCGATAAGGCTTTCTTCGTCACGGCGGTCAGCTTCAGCATCCTCTTCCTTTATTTCAGTAGGAGTGTAGTTTGAATAGTCAACGATTTCCTCGTCTTCTTTCTTTGTTGAAGCATCAGTTGTAACATCATCGTCATCAGTAAGGCTTTCAATAATCTTAAGTCCCTGCTCGTTATCAGCTTCAATAACAGCGTTTGCAATAATAGATGTAAAGAGGCTTATTGCACGAATTGCATCATCGTTTCCAGGAATGGGGAAGTCAATGCCTTCTGGATTGCAGTTTGTGTCTACGATTGCAACAATCGGAATACCCATGCGACGGGCTTCTGCTACAGCAATCTGCTCTTTATGAGTATCAATAATGAATACGGCACCAGGAAGTTCTTTCATATCCTTCATGCCACCATAATTCTTTGTAAGCTTTTCTTTTTCTTTTAAAAGATTTGCAACTTCTTTCTTTGTAAGATTGTTGAAAGTTCCATCTACTTCCATTTTTTCAATCTTCTTAAGACGAAGAAGAGACTTTTTAATTGTAGAGAAATTTGTAAGTGTACCGCCAAGCCAGCGGTTATTTACATAAAACTGACCACAACGTTCAGCTTCTTTAGCTATTGCCTGCTGAGCCTGCTTTTTTGTTCCAACAAAAAGAACTGATTTACCAGCTGATGCAACCTTACGGATTTCATCGTAGCTGTCTTTTATTGCAGTAATTGTTTTCTGCAAATCAATGATGTGAATACCATTACGCTCTGCGAAGATATACTTCTTCATGCGTGGATCCCAACGTTTTACCTGATGTCCGAAGTGTACACCGGACTCAAGAAGACTCTTCATGGTTACTACTGCCATGACTAACTCCTTCACCGGAAAAGTTCAACTAAACCTTTCCACCTAACCTTGTTTCTCGTAACCTTATAAAAGGCCCGGAAGATTTCGTAACATAAAAATTCATGCTAACAGCACATTTTTATATCCGACAAAACAACTCTTTAATC
This sequence comes from uncultured Treponema sp., assembly GCA_905236465.1. GTDB lineage: Bacteria > Spirochaetota > Spirochaetia > Treponematales > Treponemataceae > Treponema_D. The sequence continues at coordinate 25,232 of CAJOQA010000329.1, read as the reverse complement.
TATTAAAGAATAATTTTGTTTTTTTAGCATATCATAAAGCTCAAATATTGGCAAGCCCATTACAGAAGATTCACTTCCATTTATTTTTTTTATAAAACATGATGCTAACCCCTGGATTCTATAGGCTCCTGCAACACCATGCCATTCCCCAGTGCTTAAATACCACTCTATTTCTTTATTTGTAAGTTTTGCAAAAGAAACCTGATTAATGCTTGTTCTTTTTACAATTTCCTTTGTATTTCCATTATACAAGGCAAGGCCTGTTACAACTTCGTGTTTGCAGCCAGAAAAATCATGTAAAAACTCAGCCGCCTCTTCTTGGCTTTGTGGTTGCCCATAAATCTTATTGTTCAATATGATAACAGTATCAGCCCCAAGTATCCAAGGTATTTCTTGTTCCTTTTGTATCGAATCCATAACAGCCTTTACTTTTTTTTCAGCAAGAAATTCCGGTACTTTTTTTATTTCTAAGTCGGAAGGGTAGGTTTCTTCCATATTAGCAGGATGTACAAGAAAAGGAATGTTAAGCAATTTTAATATTTCCTGACGTCTAGGAGAAGATGACGCAAGTATTATGGGATACATAAAACCTCTTTTTAAAATTTATTTATTGACATTTTACTATTAAAACTTTATATTATTAACATATTGAGAGATTAGCTCAATTGGATAGAGCGTTGGCCTCCGGAGCCGAAGGTTGTGGGTTCGAATCCCGTATCTCCCACTATAAAAAAAATAAGGCAACTTTAAAATTCTTTGTTAGGATTTTAAAAGTTGCCTTTTTTTATGCAGATTATTTTCCGCTTTTCTTTGAAGAAGAGTTTCCCTGACCTTGCAGAGTCTTAAGAAGACCTAAAGCCCTAGTGCGTACAGGTGTTACAAAATGATAGTTTGAAGCAATTTCACTGACAGATTCTATCATTGTTTTTCTATCTTCTGCTGCAGTTACTGAAGGTGCTAACTTTTCATATGCATTTAAAATCTCAAGTGCAAGAGAACTTGTTGGATTTAATGCAGCATACTTCTTCTGAATAAAGGCAATCATATTAACAACTTCGTTGTTATCATTCATACCAATGTTTCCAAGAGAGCGAACAGCAGCAGTAACAACCATAGGTTCTTTGTCATCTTGTGCAATAGTCATAAGGGTGTTTTTTGCTTCTTTAGAAGGAACTTCACCTAAGATATCACAAGCCTTTGCACGGATATCGGGGAAGTTGTTCATTACACGTCCCTTTGTTCTAGCCTGAGTTGTAACACCTTCACCGGCAAGTCCCTGTAAGGCCGCTACAATATCAGGAGATGTTCTTCCAGCTGCAACTGCATCCTCAAGATAGGTAAGGGCAACAAGTTTGTTGTCATATTCTGGCGAAGTAGCAAGCTCTGTGATAATAACATCTTCTGCATTGCTCAAGTATTCTTCATCAACTGTTGTTTCAGTTCTTGAATCGTTCTGGTTCTTTACAGTCTGCTGTGCGAACATAGTTCCTGAAAGAGCTGCCAAGCACACAGTGCCGGCAATAATTTTTGTTAATTTCATTTATCAGTTCCTCCTGATGTTTATAAATAATAGTCTAACGTATTATCGGTAAAAAATCAATCTGAAATAGGCGGTAAATGAACTTTCCATACACCATTTTCTTTTTGAAAATCGTAGAAAATAGTATCATTACTGCCATTTACCTGTACTGCCTTTACAGAGCTTTCAGTTTCATAGCGAATTTCATCAATTCGGCGTCCTTTTCGAGCAGGAACAAAAACTTTTAGGAAGTAATCCCTTAAGTAATTCAACTGTAAACCTTTACGCCTGGCAGCTGCCTTTTGAAGATTTGTCCTGTTTGACCAATAAGTTTTACTTTCTGAATCAACGTAAGAAAGCCAACTTTGATAATCAGAACTCTTCATTATATCTGCCAACTTGTCTATTATCGCAAGAATTTCTTTTTTATCTTCCTCAAAAGTTTCTTTTGTAATAGAGCCTTTTACTTTGCTGACAGATCGTGTATACTCATCATCTTCCTGTGCAACTTCCTCCTTTACAGGTTCTGGCTGGGGTTCAGGGGTGCTTTCAACTTTGGGTTCTTCCACAACTTTAGCAACCTCTTCCTTCTCAGGTTCCTGCTTCTTTTCTACTAAGGGAGCAGGACTGTCATTTATTACAGCAACTTTTTCCATTTTAGGACTTTCTGTTATAGGGTTCTGTATAGGTTCTGCCGGCTTTTCAACCTTTACAGGCTCCTTTTTTACAGTCTGTTTTTGAGTATTTGCAGGAGCAGCTTTCTTTACCTCTACCTTTGGTGGCGGGCTTGTTTTTACCTGACTGCTTTCTGTTTTGCTTTCATCTTGCTTTGAAGCACAACCTGCAACAAGAAGCAAGCACACAGACATTATCGTAGCAATTTTTGTAAAAAAATTCCGTTTCATACCCCTTATTCTATCCTTATGTGCTTTTTTGGTCAAATCCTTTTGTAAAAAAAAATAATTTTTATCAAAAGATTTTTCTTGATGATTTACTGTTCTCTATAATATTGAATAGACTTTTCCTGCTTAAGTTACAAAAAAAATATTTTTTTCTCTCTTTTCATTCTTATTAAAAACTGTTATAGTCGGAAACAAGAGGAAACTTGGAAAAACTTCTGTTTTTTTGAGGTTCTCTAGGAGTTTTTTATGACTACAGCAGTTTTTCCAGGATCTTTTGATCCTCCGACACTTGGACATTTAAATATTATAGAAAGGTCCAGCAAGCTTTTTGATGCAATAGATGTCGTTATTGCGGTAAATCCTGATAAAAAATACCTTTTTGATGATAAAGAGCGATTCGATATGTTATCAGAACTTACTAAAGGATTTTTAAATGTAAGTGTACATATCTGTAATACCCTTATTGTTGATTATTGTAAAAAGGTTAAAGCAAATGTCTTGCTTAGGGGAATAAGGAACACTAATGATTTTTCCTATGAATTTGACTTATCCCTGGTAAACCGATCATTGAACCAGGAAGTTGAAACCCTCTTTGTACCTACGGAACAAAGGTATTTTCTTATAAGGTCCAGTAGCATAAAGGAATTAGCCCGTTATGGGGGTGATATAAGTGGAATGGTTCCGTCTATAGTCGAGAAGGCTATAAAAGCAAAGTATCACAGGGAAGTTTGACAAATTTTTAATTTTTGTCAATTTTTTTATTGACAAATCAATAAAAATAACAGTATAATTCTTGACATGGAATAGGAATCTGTAGTAATATAAGCAACGTTATACAGACGACTAAAAATTTATAGCGAGGTTATATATTATGGCAGTACCTAGATCAAAAACTTCAAAGGCCGTAACTAAAAGAAGACGTGGAGTAAATATGCATCTTGCAACTCCTCATCTTGTTGAGTGCGCCAACTGCGGAAACCTTGTTTTGCAGCATCATGTATGCCCAAAATGCGGTTTTTACCACGGACGCCAGGTGATTACACCACAAGTAAACGGCTAAACTAGGAGAATAAAATGGACGAATTATTCGAGAAGATTCAGAAATTGATTGCTGAAAAGCTTGATATTGAGCCTTCAAAGGTAACAATGGAAGCAACATTCCGCGGTGATTTGGGAGCAGACAGTCTTGATACTTACGAATTAGTTTATGCTATTGAGGAAGAAACAGGTGTTTCTATTCCTGATGAAAAGGCTAATGAATTTGAGACTGTAAAGGATGCATACGACTACATTAAGTCACAGCAGAAATAAATACTTTACTAAGTGAAAAGCACAGTTTAATACTGTGCTTTTTTTATTTTAAATGTTAATATAAAAAAATGAATTTAAGAGATCTTTTTTACGAATCTAAAAAACTTGACCCACAAAGAAAAAAAGAACTGGAAATGTTCTGTAAAAATGTAGGTTTGCATTTTAAGAATTTAAATATTTTGGATTTAGCCTTTCACCATAGGTCTTTTTCAAATGAAAACGCAGAGCACAAGCGTTATAACAACGAAAGGCTTGAATTTTTAGGCGATAGCGTCTTAGGGCTTGCAACTGCGGCTTTTTTATATGAAGACATGATGGATAATCCAGAAGGGGATCTTGCAAAAATAAAAGCAAATGTTGTAAGTGAACAAACCTTAGCTCCCATTGCAAAAAATATACTGCATATAGATAAATACCTGGTCCTTGGAAAGGGGGAAGAACTTACCGGTGGCAGAGAAAAAAAAGCAATACTTGCTGATGCTGTGGAGGCTGTAATTGGTGCCCTGTATTTAGATTCTGGTTATGATGCTGCTGAAAAATTTGTTCTGCGAATAATAGTTGATGAAATCAGGAAAGTTCAAAATGACAAGGGGAATAAAGATTATAAAACCCTATTGCAGGAGTTTTATCAGAAAAAATATAAAATTTGTCCTAGCTATGAACTGATAAAAAAGAGCGGGCCTGATCACGATACTACATTTTGGGTTTCTGTCCATTTAGGTGATAGTACTTTTGGCCCAGAATCTGGAAAGTCCAAGAAGGCTGCAGAGCAGGAGGTTGCAAAGGCAGCGTATTTAACAATAAGTGGAGAAAAATATTAACTAAAAAAGCCAAAACCTACATTTCAAGGTTTTGGCTTTTTTTAAAGCATTTAAAATAAAAAAAAGCGGCAGAAGGGAGTCGAACCCTCGTCTTCAGCTTGGAAGGCTGAGGTAATAGCCGTTATACCACTGCCGCATAACGATTGTTACTATACCTTTTCTAAAAAAAAATGTCAATATATTTTTGCAAAAAAAATAAAAAAATACTTGAAAAAGAAATAATATTTCTAATATATTAAAACTATGGGAAAAAACTATAAGCGTCCTACTTGGGATGAATATTTTATGGAAGTTTGTCGCACAATTGCTAAGCGTGCAACTTGTGACAGGGGTAGATCTGGTTGTGTTATTGCAAAAGATAATCAAATTCTTGTAACAGGTTATGTTGGGTCTCCTGCAGGTCTTCCTCACTGTGATGATGTCGGTCACATGATGAGAAAAATGATACACACTGATGGTTCGATTACCCAGCATTGTGTCCGTACTGTTCATGCAGAACAAAATGCAATCTGTCAGGCTGCAAAAAAGGGAATATCAATTGACGGGGCAACTGTATATTGCAAAATGACTCCTTGCAGAACCTGCGCCATGCTCATTATAAACTGCGGGATAAAAAGGGTAGTTTGCGAAAAGCATTATCATGACGAAGAGGATTCATTGGAAATGTTTAAGCAAGCAAGTGTAAAAATAGAACACTTAGAAGACTCTGTACAAACATACGATAATATGTAGGGCACCTGTGCTTGAAAACAAAAGTTGCACTTACTATAAATCTATGCTATTATATCTCTTATGGAACAAATTTTAAAAAATCTTCCCTCTGATTTAAAGGGAGTGCATATACATTTTGTTGGAATAAAGGGGACAGGAATGGCAGCTCTTGTTGAAATTTTAAACAAGAGAGGTGCCACTATTACTGGTAGCGATGTTGAAGAACATTTTTATACAGATGAGATTCTAGAAAAGCTTGGCATAAAAGCTCAACCCTTTAGCAAAAAAAATATTACATCAGACATTCAATATATCATTTATTCAAGTGCCTATTCACCTGACAAAAACCCAGATCTTGCTGAGGCCCAGGAAAAAGGCATTCCTATGTTACTGTATAGCGAGGCCTTGGGTGCTATAAGCAAAAGTGCTTATTCTTGCGGAATCTGTGGGGTTCATGGGAAAACTACAACTACAGGCTTATGTGGTACAATCCTAAAAAAGATTAATTTACCTTCGCAAGTTCTTGCAGGAAGCATAATATCCTCTTTTGGGAAGTCAACTTGTACAATGACCAGCGATTCATATCAAGCAGGGGGAAAAAATTATTTTGTTGCAGAAACATGTGAGTATCAAAGGCATTTTATGGCTTTTCATCCGCAGAAGATAATCCTTACTGCTGTGGAAAGTGACCATCAAGATTATTACCCAACTTATCAAGATATCCGTGCAGCTTTTGTTGACTATATATGCCTGTTGCCAAAGGGAGGACAGCTTATATACTGTGCAGATGAAGCAGGTGCTTGTGAAACCGCAGGGCTTGTAAAAAAAATACGGGAGGATATTCAGTTAATTCCCTATGGCGTTAATGCTGAAGGAGACTATCACCTTGATTTTGGTAGAATAGAAGCAGGCAAGCAGTTCTTTTCTGTTGGGAACTTGTGCGAGTGCTCACTTTGCGTACCAGGCGAACATAATGTAAGGAATGCTGTTGCGGCCTTAGCTTTATCTTGCGAACTTTTAAAAACAGATGGTAAGAATTTAGCAGACTATGTTACTTTAATAAAAGAAGCCCTTCTTGATTTTAAAGGGGGAAAGAGGCGCAGTGAAATTATAGGCAGGGCAAAAAGTCCTATTGGCCAAGATGTTATTTTTATAGATGATTATGGCCATCATCCAACAGCGATAAATACTACACTTAAGGGCTTTAGAAACTTCTATAAGGGGCACAAAATAATAGTTGATTTTATGAGCCACACATACACAAGGACAAAAGCTCTCTTTGATGAATTTGCAGGAAGCTTTTCAGCTGCAGATAGTGTTATAATAAATAAGATATACGGTTCTGCTAGAGAAAGTGCAGATTCAGCTTTAGTTACAGGAAAAATGCTTGCAGAAAAAGCGGCAACTCTTCATCCTAATGTAAAATACTGTAAAGAATTTGAAGATGCTGAAGAAGAAGGATATAAACAACTTTCAAAGCCTAGTGGAGAAATGTACCCTGAGGGTTATATCTTTGTAACAATGGGGGCCGGAGACAATTGGAAAGTCGGCAAGGGGATCTTAAATAGACTTATGGAGAAAGCAAATGAATAGCATGACCGGTTATGCTTACAAGGAAGCCCTAATTGATTCGACTCAGATTAGCGTAGAAATAAAATCAGTGAATTCAAGATTTCTAGATTTGTCAATAAATTTACCATCTTATCTGAATCTTTTAGAAAGTAAAATCAGGGAAAAAATCTGCCAAAAGATTGTTCGTGGCAAAATCGACGTAACTATCAGGGTAAAGGATTTAAATTCAACGGCAAAAATAAGTGCTGATCCAAAAGTTGCTCTGCTTTATAAAGAAGCAATATCAAAGGTAGCTCATGCAATTGGATATGAGAATAAAGAAATTCCCTTGGATTTAATTATTTCTCAAGAGGGCGTTTTGAATGTTTCTTACGAATATGATGCTGAAAAGTATTGGGAAAAAATCAAAACAGTTTTTTCTGAAGTTTTAGAGAATTTTATTGGGGATAGAAAACGCGAGGGAGAGAATTTAAAAGCAGATTTACTTGCAAAACTTGACATCCTTGATTCATGTGCTTGTTTTTTCAAAGAATGGCAGCCAAAGATGGAAGGAAAATTCAAGGAAACAATTTCTAAAAAATTTAATGATTTGTTGGGGAATAATTTTGACCAAAACAAAATCCTTGAAGAAATAGCTTTAATGCTAGTCCGCTATACTATCAATGAAGAAATAATACGGCTTCAAAGTCACCTTTCAGCTTTGCGGAAAGAATTAACAGAAAACCCAACGCCAGGTAAAAGAATAGACTTTATCTGTCAGGAAGCAAATAGGGAAATAAACACTATAGGCAGCAAAAATCAATTTTCTGAAGTAGGGCAAATGGTTGTAAATGCAAAAGATGCTTTGGAAAATATTAGAGAGCAAGCAAAAAATGTTGAATAAGGAGGCTTAGCATGAAAAATTATAAGATTCCAAATGGAAAAGAACTTAGAATTGCAATTAGTGGAAAATCTGGTTGTGGAAATACAACTGTCAGTTCTTTACTATCAGAAAAGCTTGGGATAAAGCTTATAAACTTTACCTTCAGGCAGTTAGCTGCAGAAAAAGGAATGACATTAGCTCAAGTTATAGAAGCTGCAAAAACAGATGATTCTTGGGATAAAGCAGTTGATACAAGACAGGTTGAACTTGCAAAGAAAGAATCCTGCGTATTAGGAAGTAGGTTAGCAATTTGGATGCTAAAAGAAGCTGATGTAAAAATCTACCTATTGGCCTCTGATGATTTACGCGCAAGCCGTATTTTAAATCGGGAAGGAGGTGACCTGCAGGAAATAAAAAGATTTACAACTATGCGGGATAGTGAGGATACAAAAAGATATCAAAATCTATACGGTATAAATAACAATGATTATGCAGATGTAGCAAATTTAGTTATTGACACCAGTGTAAATGTTCCCGAAGAAATTGTGGGAAATATCTTAAGTGAACTAGCAAAGCGCGGTTTAGTAGAAGAATGCTAATACTTTTTACTTAGGGGCTTTTTACAACTAGTCCGTTTTTGTAACTATAGAAAAACTTCTTTTGCACACAGTACCATTTGAATCGGTTACCGTAAGAATATGATCTCCTTGTAACGGACGAATTGAAATCTTATGTTTTTCTCTTGTAGCCCCTAAGTATTCTCCATCAATATCCCAATAAACACTTGCATCTTTATTTCGTTCAGCGACTTGAAAAACGGTAGCTCCTAATTTTCCGTCTATTTCTATAGGTATAATTATCAGGGCTCCATCTTCGGGAAAAATAATCTGTAAATCAGAACTTTGCGTATCCTTGTGCCATGGAAGATACGGGGGTAAATATCTATAACCTAACGTTTGCTTTGTGTAAAAATATTCTACTGAAGGAGGTAAAACAAAATAACTTTTTTGTAGCGGAAAAAGCCCCTCGTATTCATTTTTCATATCAGAAACAGATGCTCTATATTTTCCATCTGGAGTAACAGATATTTTTTTGCAGTATGGGCAAACAAAACCCAACGTTGCATTTATAGGCTTAAAGCCTTTTACTTTATCTTGGCAATCTAAACCTGCAAGATAACCAGAATGTTTGCAAACTTGTATTTCTTCAAGATCATCAGTAGGGCTCGTAGGCCAATAAGTAGTAGGGAGGGAAGAAAATAAATCAAATAGAAGGGGAGCTGTGCATGTATTACTTTTTATTTCCTTATTTCCACGACCACTTGCATTACCAACCCAGACAGCAACTGTATAATCTTTTGTTGTCCCTATAGCCCAAGCATCTCTATTACCATTTGAAGTTCCTGTTTTCCACGCTATCTTTTTAGAATTAGCAAAAATCTGCCACATAGCTTCATCATCAGGTCGAATTCCATCAGAGAGAGCCTGAAGTGTCAAATAGGCAGCTCCTGTAGAAATAGGAAAGTGCTTGTGCAGTACTTGGCGGTTACAAGCTTTATTCATCATATCAGCATAAGCTTTAGTAGCTTCATACATTGTAATTTCCCCTCCGCCAAGTATAAGGGGGAGACCATAATCATCTGCGCTTCTAGTAAACGTCGTAAAACCACACAGTTTTAAATAATCCAAAAAGGCAGTTATACCATACTTCTTTAATTCCATTATTGCAGGGATATTTAATGAACGGGACAAAGCCTCTCCTGCCTTTACAGCCCCCCTGTAAACAGGAATATTATTATCAGGCTTATAACTTCCTATTCTTGTTGGAATATCTATAACAAGCTGATCTGGTAAAAGCATTCCATTATCGAGCATTGCAGCATATAAAAAGGGTTTTAAAAGGCTGCCGGAACTTCTTTTGGCATAAACCATATCAACATCTTTTGCCTGTATACCTAGATTCCCGCAGTAAGCAAGTATTTTTCCTGTAGCAGTTTCCATAATCAAGGCTGCAGAATTACAAATATTTTTTTCAAAAAATGTTTTATTCCACTTTTGAATAATTCTTTCTGCATTATCTTGTAGTGTTGAATCAATACCCGTGTAAAATTTAGATTTTAAAGGATTATCAGCTTTTAGTTTTTGGAGATAATGGGGACATGAAGAAGGTAGGGAAAAAGGTTTTTCTGGTAATTCCTCCTGCAGGGCGAGGTCTAGTGTTTTCAAATCAATTATTTTTTTTTCATAAAGCCTATTCAATAATTTGTTACGCTTTTTCAAAAGTATATCTTTATTTGCGCCAGGATATACAAGGGCAGGTTGGTTAGGCAAAACAGCAAGGGTTGCCGATTCTGCCCAAGTCAAAGAGCGTGGCGGTCTTTTAAAATACCTCCAAGAAGCAGCTTCCAAACCAACAACATTGCCCCCAAACGGTGCATTAGCAGAATAAAGTGAAAGGATTGTCTTTTTACTAAAGCGACATTCCATTAGAAAAGCAAGATCAGCTTCATGAATTTTCTGTTTAAGGGTTCTATTAGGGTTCCCTTCTAATAAGCGCACAGTTTGCATCGTAATTGTAGAGGCACCAGAAACAATTCTCTTGGATTTTACATTGGATACAAGAGCCCTAAGCACAGAAAAGATATCTATTCCAAAATGCAGATAAAAGCGTTTATCTTCTGCAGCGATTATACACTTTTCAAATTTTAGTGGGACTGCATCTGGCTCAAAACGCCATTGACCGTCAGCTGCAACCTGTGCGCCAAGTAAGGTACCTTTCTTATCGTAGATGGCGCATGAATAGGGACCAGAAAAATTGAAAAGGTTATTTGTTAAAAAATAGACCCTTGCGGTAAAAAGAAGCATAAAGCAACTTGTTACCACAAAAAACTTCTTATTGTTTCTTTTCAATATGAATTCCAGGTACTATTGAGCCATAACTGTTGTCATACATAGCTTCTGCATGAACTGCAGGTATATAATACGAACCAGAATAGGCAACTGTCATGGGGAATGATAAGTGAAGCGTATCAGAAGCAGCTAAATCAAAGTAAGTATAAATAGCCTCATCCCTAATATCTTGATAGGAATAAGATGAGGAATAAGACTGGCTTGTATCAGCAATTCTGTCATTATTGAATTCCCAGCAAGTTGCAAATGGTAAGGTTAGGGCAATATTTTCTATTTTCTTCCCAAAAGTATTTTCAACACTTACATCAACAACAAAAGAGTCTCCTTTTTTCAAAGATGAAGGGTTGATTGTATTTCCCTTGCTATCTTTATATTTTACATGGACTTCCAAACCATCGTTTCTAGAAACTTCTGTTCCTGGAACAGACATTCCAGAAGAAGTTAAGAGCCCATATAAACTTGCAGAACTTTTATTACTTATGCGCACAGTTTGTGCTCTTTGATTAGAAGGGCTAAGCTCTTCAATTTTACTAAGAGTATCTAAAGTCCCTTGCCTTTCTTTCCCAGCAGATTCAACAACGTAGTCTATTTTTTTGCTCTTTTCATTATCTTTATAGTAAGGCAAAAGTGAAAGTAAAGACCATGCTGTTTCTTGTGTGCTTAACCACTTGTCAGATGATAAAGTCTCGGCAAGGGCCTTTGCAGTTTTATCCGCTTCGTTTTCCTTGTCGCAAAGACGGCAGGTAAATAGGTATAAGGCCTGCTCCCTTATGCTAGAAGAGAAAGAGCCACCTGTAAGCCTAAAGAATACTGATGTTGGGGTAAAAGAAGAAAGTAGCTCCCTTGCTACTTTTTCTCTTCCGCTAGAAGCATAGGCTGCCGCAAGCAAAAGTTTTGCACTTTGGCTTAACCTAGATTTTTTTTCTTCCAATCTATTCATTGAACCTATGTTAGCCCTACCGGCAATGGCCAGAACAAAAAGCTTATATGCTTGAACTTCCTCGGAATCCTCATAAGAGTCATCAGTCCATTCCACAGCAGAAGTTTCAATCCAATCAAGTAAAGAATCATAAAGAACTGAAGGAACTGTATAGCCTAATTTTTTAGCCTCAGTCAAGAAGTGTGCGCCATAGCAAGATCCCCATGGAGAAGGAACGGTTCCTCCTGTCCAATAGGCAAAGCCCCCACTGCTTGTCTGATACTGGTTATACCGGTCAATTACAGATTGAACATGCTTCTTTATTTTTTCACTTTTGCTTGCATCCAGCTTAATAAATGAAGATAGATAAAGCTGAGGAAAACCACCAGAGGTAATCTGTTCTATACACCCGTGAGGATAAGAAATTAAATATTCAAGTCTTGTTGAAAGGTCTAGAGGAGGTAGGCTTGAAAGCTCAAGAGAAAGAGCCATTGTTTCTATTTCACTTGGTGAAGGAATTTGTTCAACATAGTTACTATTTCCTTTTACTACAAAAGACTTTTTGTATGTAACGGGAATACCTCTTGAAAGAACCGTAACCGCCGTTTCTTCCGAGGCAGAAACCCCAGAAGCATTTGCATCAGAAGTGAAGGTAACGGTGTCTTTTGTAAAATCAGAGGCAGTAAATGTCACAACAGCATTATCTCCGCCTTTAACTTCTACAAGCTGGCTTTTTTTATTTATACTTGCACCATCAGCTTTTAGAGAAACTGTAATCTTTTGATTTTGATTCATTCCATTGAATACAGTAACAGGAATATCTATTTGTTCAGAAAATCCAAGGGTCCTTGGCAAAGAAGCCTGAACCATTAAATCGGATTTTACAACAACACTCTTTTCTGCACAACCATAAGCCCCATTATTTCCTGCAACTACTATAGCCCTTACAGAACCTATATACTGTGGCATCTTGAATTTTATTGCAGCTTTTTCACCAGGTTTTAATGTATAGGGGCCAAAAAACTTTACAACAGGCTCAAACCTATTTTCATTCTGATCTCCACCTTTTTGAGAATCCTCTGATCCACCTATTGAAAGTAAAGTTTCAAGTTTACCAGAATAAGCATTCATTATATAAGAATAAATATCCCAATTTAAAAGGCTAGAAGCTTCTTTTTTATAAAATTCATCATGGGGATTGGGAGCATGGAAATTTGTAAGCCCCAAAAGACCATCATCAACCACAGCCAGGGTATAGGTCATAGCCTTTCCATTAGCTTCACTTATAGAAACTACAGCTTCCTTTCCAGGCTCATATTTTTGCGGACTTTCAATTACAGGTTTCAAATTTGACTCAGGGTTATCAACAAAAACCGGAGCAACACCATAAAGCCTTACTGGAAGACTGTTTGCAGTCTGCAAATGCTTTTGTAAAAGAGTGACGTGAACATACACATTTGGAGCCATTTCACCCGTTATAGGCAACATATATTTTGTTGTACCTTCATTTGTTTTTACCCATGACTGCTTAAGTATTTTTCCACTTTTTTCAATCGTAATGAGCGCGTTAGAATCCTTTGCGGAGGCAAATGTAATCGTTGCTGTCTGACCAACAGTATATTGTTTTTTATCAAGGGCAAGCGTTACCATAGCAGCTGAACCACCGCCACTTTCCTGAGCCCTGCCAGCCCACCCCGGCCAGTCAATATATACAATTTTTGCAGCGCTATGGCCACCTTTAGCATCATCAGCAACAACCATATAGCGACCCCATGAAGGGTATTTTACCTTAAAGTTAAAAGAACCTCGGCCATTTTTTATATCAGCAGTGCCACTATCAATCTTTGAATAAGAGGAATCGCTTACGTAAGAAGCACTTGTAAGCGCATCTTTTTCCCACCACCATTTCCATTCAAGTTTGTAAATGGTCCAGTTTACAGAACCATCTTCTATAGGCTTTCCATCAGGTGAAAGCATAACAAGGTCTGCAGTATGATCAACATCTGTCAAAAGCATTCCGCGACTTTCATCTCCCTTAGGGAGTTTTAATCCAACATATCTTGAATAGGGGGAATACTTAAATGACTTTCTTGCAGAAGAGAAAATTCCAGACGGTTCAAAAATTCTGCTTGTAAAGTTTGCATTTAAAAGACCAGGAACATTTTTTCCTGCATCCATGGAAACTGTAAAATTTGCTTTTGAAGCAGAATCAAGTTTTCCTTCCCACACAGTTTCCCTTCTTGATTCTACAGACCGCTCTGGGTTTACAAATGAGTATTCACTGTATCCATCAAATTTAACAGGTGTTTCAGAGAAGGAAACAGAAACATCAGCTTTATAATAAGGAGTTTCAGCCCCATGTAGCCACTGTCCTGAAAGGGTAAAAGTGTTACTACTGTTTTCCAATATCTTATTTTCAGATTCCAGTTCAACGGATAAATGATTTGGGATAACTGTTTCTATACGGATATTCTTTGTCCATTCATTTCCGCCAACTTTTATTTTTGCCTGCCATAAGCCAGTAGTAGCTTTTTCTTCTGTCTTTGTCTTTATAGCATAAAAACCGGAAAGACCTTCTGTTAAAGTCTGGGAATCGGTAATTCTGCCCATAGGATCAGAAAGTTCAAACGTTACTGGAATATCAGAAGGTACCTTGTTATCCTTATCTTCAAGAATAAAAGTTAAATAAAGATTGTCACCAGGTCTCCAAACACCTCGTTCACCATAAATAAACCCCTTTATGCCTCCCTGTGGAACTATACCACCTGTCTCAAAATGGCTGACACTAAGGCCTGAACCTTCAGAAAGCTTTAAATAAGAAGTCTGTCCATTTAATGAGGCGGTAATAAACCGTGCGCTATCAGTATTTGAAAAGCGGACAAAGCCATCTGTATCTGTTTTTGCAGAATAAAGAGTTGTGCCGACAAATGAATACAGTGAAACTTCTGCTGCGGGAATCGGCTTTGCATTTTTTATATCAGCAACAGCAATATATAGGTCTCCTGCAAGTGTTTTTTTTGCAATAATTCCTAAATCAGAAACCATAACATTGCGTTCTATAAGGCTACCACTATTATATCTTTGAGAATAAAAAGCAGGGTGACAGGGGTCGTTTCTATATGTCCAGAAAGTATTACGAACTTCCCAATCAAGATTATCCCAATAATCCCAATAACTTTGCTCTGCCTCTCCATCATATCCACCGATAGTATCCTCGGGAAACTTAAGGGAAGAAAAATCGTCATGGTTTTCTGAGCAAATATATTTTACATTCTTTTTTCTAAATGAAATTCTTATCTGGAACATTCCTCTAGGGTATTTTTTTGCAAGTTCAGATAAATCTAGTCCCCTAGAAATAAACTTATTCTGCATAGAATTATCCCATTCAAAAGAAATGTTCTTTTCCCATACAGGTTCCCCAACCCTATATAATTGTCTAGTTTCATCCAGTTCATTTACCTGCAAAAACTGGATCATATTGCGGTCATAAATCTCAAATGCTTGGACCAAAAGACCAGAAAGATTTTTAGTTTCAACGGGAAGGCAAGTACCCTGGCTTGTAGGAATTATGATTCCATCATTTAAAAATCTGACTTCAGGCAAATCCCAGTGTTCATCTAAATCGATTACTGATTTATTTTTCAAATTAACACCGTCAGAACTCTTTACACCTCCCAGAATAGTAAGTGTTGCAATTCCAGAAAAATTTGAATCATTATATATCGTAAGCACATTACCTCTTACAGTTGTATTAACAAACCTTTTTACCTTTCCCTGTTTCATTGTAGGAACAACAAGGTCATTTAAATCCTGCTTAGTATCTAGGGAACGAGAAAAACTTACAAGAATAGAATTTTTTTTACTTCTATTTATATCTATAACAGCAAATTCTGGTAGGGCAGGGATAGTATATACTTTTTCGCCACAATAGGCTTTGTCCTGCTTTTTATTAAGGCCCAAGGCCTTTCCATTCCATTCAAGAAGAAGGCTTTGGGCCTTTTCTTTAGATGTAATCCCCCGAATTACAAATTTTTTACTTTCAGAATCAGATTCCTTGTCCCAATCAATAGCTATTTTTTTACCAAATACCTTTCCTTTCCATGAAGCTTTTAGCATCTTTTTTACAGTTGCCAAAGGCTCATTTATATCAGTTGTAATTGAACCGCTTATTGAATAGCTTTTATTTTCTTCATTAAGCCGTATCTCATCAAATTGAACTACATACGAAGGGTTTGTAACATAAAAACGCCTCATATAAAAGCCTTTTGCAACTTCAGCAGAAAAAGCCTTTTCACAATCAACCTTCAATACAATATTAGAAGAAGCTTTATATGCTTTTTCTGGAATAAAAGTTGCAACGCGGGAATTTTCTATTTTCCAAGCCCCCCTTATTGCAGGGCTTAAGGTAAAGGCATCTTCCGGTTTACAAATAATATCATTAGTAAAACTGACTACTATTGGTTCTATTCTTCCTATATTTAATGGGGAAATAGCTTCGACTAAGGCATCATTTTCATGATTATAATTTAATTCTTTTTCCCCGCAACCGATAAAGACAATAAGCACAGAGAAAAAAAAAGCAAATGCTCTGCTAAGTGCAATAAATTTTGTTTTACTTCTCATAATTTTCCTCGCCCCGATTATAAAACAATTTTATAAAAAAAAACAAGGGGTCAAAAACCCCTTGCAAAAACGAGAGAAGTAAATAAAAATAATTAATATTTCTTATCAGCGTAACCTATCCAGCCTTCGTTTTCAATAAGGGCTTTTTCAAAACCCTCCAACTTAAATGGATAGCTTTTGCTTAGTGAACCTGCTATAAGTTTTACTTTCCAAGTTCCATCTTCTTTTTGCTCAATTTTACATTGAGTATCCTTGTCGGCAAAGGTTCTAAACATATCATCTATGTCTTTTTTAGACATATCAAGTGCCAAAAGACCACAGTTATACATATTTTGCCTGAAGATACGGGCAAAGTTTACAGCTATAACACAGTATATTCCGTTTACTTCCAAAGCCCATGGTGCATGTTCACGGCTAGAACCACAACCAAAGTTTTCTTTGGTAATAATTACCCTTTTTCCTATTATATCTGTCTTTGGATTAAAACCTTCAAGTTTTAAATCCTCAAGCAAATAGGGTTTTAGTGCCTGCTTTGTGTTTTCAGTAAGATACTTAGCAGGAATTATTTCGTCAGTGTTAATGTCCGATCGATCTAGGAAAAGAACATCGCCGCCAAACTGTTTCATAATCTTCCTCTTAATTATTTATTTTAAGGGAATTTTACAATTCCCCATCAGAGTAATAGTTTTAATCATCCTTTGAACAATTCTGAATTACAAATTGTTCCACTTATTGCTGTTGCAGCAGCAGTTGCAGGGCTCATTAGATGAACCATACCACCTTTACCCATACGACCATTAAAATTTCTGTTCGTAGTTGAAGCACAAACTTCTCCTTCTGCTAAAACACCATTGCTCATGCCAAGACAAGCTCCACAAGTAGGATTCGTTACACAGAAGCCAGCATCCATAAAAATAGAAAGAAGCCCTTCATCCATAGCATCCTTGTAAATCTTTGGAGTAGCGGGGGAGACTATACCCCTTACACCTTTAGCCAAGTGATGCCCCTTTAAGATTTGGGCCGCAACACGCAAATCACTTAAACGACCATTCGTGCAACTGCCTATATAAACCTGATCGACCTTTGTTCCCTTCATATCAGCTACATTTTTTATTTGATCCGGTTTATAATTAATTGTACATACAGGTTGAAGATTTGACAAGTCAAAAGTTAAAACTTTTTCATAAACGGCATCGTCATCATCTTTCCACTTACTATATTCAGCAAGCGCTGCTTCTTTACTTTCAAATTCATCCTCTATAAAAGGCCACAAGTATTCAACTGTAGTCATATCAGGGAAACAAATGCCGCTTGTAGCTCCTGCTTCAACTGCCATATTGCATATTGTCATGCGCTCTTCCATGCTAAAGTTGTCAACAACAGAACCGGTAAATTCTGCAACACAGTTTGTAGCCCCATTAACACCTATTTGCCCAATAAGAAAGAGGATAACATCTTTTGCATAGACACCAGGTTTTAATGTACCATTAAGAACAAATTTTATTGCTTTTGGCTCCTTAAATGAGCAAACCCCCTTAAGGATTCCAACTTCCAAATCTGTTGTTCCAACCCCTGCCGCAAAGGCACCAAAGGCACCGTGTGTACAAGTGTGGCTATCTCCCATAATTACAGTGAAGCCCGGGCGAACAAATCCTTTTTCAGGAAAAATCGCATGACACACACCGTTAGCGCCTATATCAAAGAAATCTTTTATATCGTTTCTAAAAGCCCAATCCCGTAGAATTTTTTCCTGCATAGCACACTTAGAATCCTTTGCAGGAGTAACATGATCAATAACTGCCTTGATTTTCGTTGGATCAAAAACCCTGTCTTTTCCACGTTCAAGTAAATCATTAATTGCTATAGGAGTAGTAATCTCATGGCAGAAAACCCTATCCAATTTAAGAATATTTGTACCGTCAAAGGGTTTGTCAACAAGATGTGACTCAAATATTTTCTGAGCAATAGTTTTTCCCATAACCTTATACCTCGTTTAACTTTAATCTCAATAAAATATATTAAGTATTGTTGAATATTTCAAGTAGTAAAAGGAAATTTTAAACAATAACATTTTGTTTTTTATTATTCAGCCAAGCTTCAATATTTTCTACCACAATATTCAGAAGCCTTTGCCTTGTTTCTGTTGCAGCCCAAGCAATATGAGGGGTTAAAAGACAATTCGGAGCTCCCAAAAGGGGATTGTTGCTTTTCATAGGTTCTTCACTTACACTATCGGCAGCATATCCTGCAATAGCTTTGCTATCAAGGGCATCCCGTATTGCTTCTTCATCTACTAAACCACCTCTAGCTGTATTTATGATATATGAAGTTTTTTTTACATATTTAAGGCTATCTTTATTTATAATCTTACTTGTCTCTTTTGTAAGGGGGGCATGTAGGGTTATAAAATCGGACATAGAAAGAAGTTCTTCTAAAGTTACATTATCGACACCATTTTTTTTACTTCTTGAACATACAATTATTTTCATTCCAAAAGCTTTGCCAATCTGTGCAACACGGCTTCCTATGTTACCATAGCCTAGTATTCCAAGGACTTTTCCTTCTAATTCTGTTAGGGGCAATTTCCAATAACAAAAGTCAGGGCTCTTACACCAATCACCAGCCATAACACTGTCTGAATGTATTTTTGTGTGACAAGCAAACTCAGTTATAAATGCAAAAGTAAGTTGTGCAACTCCAGCTGTTGAATAAGAAGGAACATTTGTAACGGTAACACCATGCCACTTACAGGCCTCTATATCAATTACATTGTAACCTGTAGCTTGAACACCGATGTATTTTAAACTTTTACAAGAATTAAGTATATTTTCAGTAATATTTATTTTATTTAAGAGTATAATCTCACTATCACCAATGCGATTTATCACATCCTCAGGCTCTGTCCTTGGGAAAACTGTTAATTCACCAAATTTTTCAAGAGGACTCCATGATAAATCGCCTGGATTTAGGGCATTACCATCTAAAACTGTTATTTTCATCCCAAAACTGTAACACCAACTGAAGATATAGCAGCATTTATAGCATCTTCTATACCTGCTACTCCCTCATCAAAATCTACGCATACCTGACATTTAGCAGAAGTTGAAACAACATTTGAAACTCCAGCAAGGGCTTTTACAGCTACATCAACTTTTCCAGCTGTAGCGTCATCATCCATTCCGGCAACATAAATTTTCTTTTGCATTACTATAGGCTCCTAGGATCTTCTATCAATACTTGTATTATAGTAATTGCATTGAAAATGTTCAAGATGTTTTACCAAAACTTACCGATGATTTTCCCAATTGACCACATGCACCGCCTATTTTAGCCCCCCGCCTTACTCGTAAGTTTACATTTAAACCTGCATCTTCAAGTTGTCTTAAAAAATAAGAACATTCAGAAGTTGAAGGGGTAGAAAAATCAAGCCCAGGAACAGGATTCCAAGGAATTAAGTTTATATAAACATCTAAATCCTTCGCAAATTCAATGAGCTTAGCTGCGCTTTCTTTTCCTGTATTCTTACCAGCAAGTAGGGCAGCTTCTAAAGTAACCCTTTTTCCCGTTTTCTCTATATAGTAAGCCAAAGCCTTTTTTAACTCTCCTAAGGAATTTCCCTTAGCAACTGGCATAAGGGCTTCCCTTAAATCAGAATCTGCACTTGTCAAAGACAAGGCAAGTCGCATTTTAGGTCCCTTATCAGCAAGTTCATATATACCTTGTACCAGACCACAGGTGCTTAATGTGATTCTCCTAGTACTCAAAGCCCTTCCATTTTTATCTGTAAGAATTTCCACAGCCTTTCTTATAGCACTTAAGTTTTGTAAGGGTTCACCCATCCCCATAAAAACTATATTGTCAAGTTTTCCAGCTTCTTTTTCCAAATAAAAAAATTCTTCTACGATTTCTCCCGCAGTCAAATTGCGCCCTAAGCCCAACTGGCCGGTTTGACAAAATGCACAGCCCATAGCACAACCTGCCTGGCAAGAAACACAAGCAGTTTTTCTACCTTCTTTGTCTGTTAGAAGAACAGTTTCAATAGCTCGGCCATCCTCTAATGTAATCTGAAGTTTTATAGTGCCATCTGGATCCTTTAGTACTTTACTAACAGAGGAAGTATAAATAACAGCAACTGTATTTAGCTTTTCTAAAGTAGTTTTGTCCAAATTCTTCATCTTTTCAAAAGAATCCACACCTTTAGAAAGCCAAGAGAAAATTTGTTTTCCCCTAAAAGAAGGGCTTAAAGCTAAGGCTTCAACAATTTCAGAAGCAGACAAGCCCAATAAAGCAATTTTTTTAGGCATAAGAAGCGGAAAGTTTTTCTAGCATATCATTTACAGACTGACTTCTAATCCCATTTTTTTGGAATGACTGTAAAATTTCTATGGCCTTTTGTTTTTGGTTCATCTTTATATAACAGTCAGCTAAGTCAATATAAAGACGATAATTCTTATCATCATCACGAATTAACTTAGAAAGACGTTCTATAGCTTCTTCATATTTTCCTTCACCCTTGCATATTAAGGCAAGACCCAAGGCAGCATATATATCGAAATCTATATCCATGGCACGATTATAGTATTCTGTTGCTGTTTTATAATCTCCTGTGTTACGGTAGGCATCGCCTGCACGAGTAAGAATAACCTTGTTATTTGGATCCATAGCCAAAATCTTATTCCAATATTCAATAGAACGAAACTGCTGATTCATTCCACGATAACAGTCAGCAAGACCAAATAGGGCATAGAAGTTTTTAGGATCCATTTCCAAAGCACGCTCAAAATAAACAAGTCCTTTATCAAAAGTCTTGAGCTTACGATGGCAATTTCCTATAGAAGTTAAAACTCTAATATCAATATGCTGGGGGCTAGCATCAAGCATTTTTGTCCAATAGTAAAGGGCATCTTTATATTCCTTAAAGTCATAATGAAGGTGTCCCAATCCGATAAGAGCATAGGCATTGTTTTCTTCCATATCTAATACTTGTAAATACAATTGCTTACTCTTTTTAAAATCACGGATTTTTCTATATGCATCTGCAACTCTAGTTAGAACTGTAATATTTCTATCATCATGAACAAGATACTGTTTCCAAATATCTATTGCTTTATGGTACTGATTCAATGCCTTGTAGCAGTCAGCAAGACCGAATAGGGCATAATTGTTACCAGGATGAAAAGAAAGGCATCTAGAATAATAGTCTATTGCATCCTTAAAATGCCCCTGCTTACGTTCACTATCTCCCAAACCGACAAGAGCATAGTTATTATTATCTTCTATAGAAAGAATCTGTTTAAAAGAATCTATGGCATCCTCTATTTTATTTTCTTTTAAGAAGGAATAACCTTTTTTAGATAGCTCACTTATTTCATTTGCAACGCCATCTTCTGGACGTGGTTCAATTAAAGTTTGTGACAATGAATCATCCTCAAATAAATCATCATCAAGCCGCTTGTGACCATCGTTTTTTACAAAATCTGCCATTTTTTATTCCTCACTACTTTTTAACATTACAGAAATCAAACTAGAAAACTTTTCTATAAGGGGGTCTGCTTTTCGCCTATTATGAGCCAAAAGGTACAATTTTAATGCCTTGAGGTAATCATTTTTCTTTGCATAAGAATCACCAACCCTAGTAAGCCCATCAGAATAGCCTGTTGCAATAAAAATACGCTCAGCCATTTCAATTTTTCCCTCATTAAAAAGGGCATTTGCCTTACGATTTAGTGCGACTTTCTGAGGATCAGTCAGACCAGAAACAGGTTTTTCAGTTACCTTTATAAAACCATCAGTTCCCTGTTTGCTATCTATAGTCTTTTTTAAATTTTCATCCATGAAAATTCCTTTTATATAATTAATTTTAACTTGTTATTCCATTTTGTCAAGTTCATTTTCTTTTTTGAAAGAAAAAAAATCAACTATGGACCTTCCATAAATTCTCTGATCACACCTATGCAAATCTTTAATTGTCTCTGGCAATGGATCTTCATGTGGATAGTGTATTATTGCCAATCCATTTTCTGTAATAAGTTTTCGTTCAGAAATTATTTCTATTAAACTTTTTCTAAATTTATAAGGGAAGGGGGGGTCTAAAAAGATAAAGTCAAATTTTTTTTTGCATCTCTTTAGATAAAGCTCAACAGCCATAAAGTGGCAGTCTATTCTAACACCAACTTCTTCAGCCATCGCGACATTTTTTAATATTGTAGAAGCCTTTGCCTTATCCATTTCACATAAAGAAACTTCTTTTGCACCATGTGAAACTGCTTCAAGCGCAATTGTCCCTGAACCTGAAAATAAATCCAAAAAAGATTTGCCTGGAATTTTAGGATTAAGAATATCAAAAACAGATTCTCTCATCCTATCCATAGCAGGTCTTATAGCCATTTTCCCATCGGGAACTTTTGTAACCCTGCCTTTCAGTATACCGCCTGTAATACGCATACACCATCCTTAATTATTCAACGACCAGTAAATATCGTCGTGGGCTAAATTTATATTATCCTTTGCATAATCAAAGGCAGTCTTACCTTCTGGATTTCGTAAATCCGTGCGAGCACCGCTGTCTAAGAGAATCTGTATTACAGAAGAAGATGACGCATATTGACAAGCGTACATCAGTGGGGTTTTACCTTTCCAAATACGGTTAACGGGAATATTCATTGCTGTAAAAAGCTTTATTTTCGCTTCTTTTATATGATTAGAGCCAGCCGTACTTGTAATAGAAAGAACAAATGCGTTAAATACTTCATTTTCAGTAATCGATCTATCTTTTAAGAATAAATCAAGAATATCTGGATTTTGACTATACTCTGCTGCCATCAAAAGGGGAGTTGCATTAAAATTATTTCTAACTCTCTTATAAGCACCATTATCTACTAACGTTTTTATAAGTTCAAGATTATTCTGATATCGAACAGCATACATAAGGGCAGTCCAACCATCCTTGTCCCGTTTTTGAATATCAGCACCATTTTGCAATAAAAGTTTTACATCCCAATCGTTACCAGCTTTAGCGGCCTTCATCAGCATAGTAACGCCACTGGCATCTGCTGCATTTGGATCTGCTATACGCAAAGAAGATTCTGATTCGGCCTCAGAATTAGGAACAATATCTTCTAGTGCATAGTCATATAAATAAGTAGAAACAAAGGAAGCTGCTTCCTTAGCAGGCTTTTTTATCTCTACAAAGGCATCCTCTGCTGATTTTTGACTATCCGCTGAAACGCGCGGAATTTCAGACTCCTCAGCTGTGTTTTTATTGCTTTCAGCCTCTTCTGCTATAGCTTCTTCTGATTTTTCTTCATTGCCCTTAAGCGGAACTGGCGGTAGGGAAGCTAATTCCGCTGCATAATACAAAACCCTTTGGGGAATTTCTATTGAAGGATTTACCTTTGCATAATCATACAAGGATCTTCCTTCAAAATCTTTTTGCAAAACTTTTTCCTTTCTTGTAGAAGATAAAAAAGCTTTTGTCTTTACAATTTTATCAAAAACTTCAACACTAGATGAGTATTGGGCCGCATACATCAGGGCAGTCCTGCCATCCTTTGCAAGAGCTTTTACATCTACCCCCTTAGAAATAACTTTTTCAATAACATCTATATTACAATTAGCCTTTAGGACCAGCATCAAAAAAGTTTCCTGATTACTTCCAAAGCGTCTCGTTGCTAAATCTTTATTCTTTGAAAAGGCTGCTGCTATATCTTTTACGTTATTTGTATACGATAAGTCTACAAAAGGTAGATCTTCTTGCGAATATTCACCTTCAACTAAAGATTCTTTTTCAGTTTCCTGATTATTCTCACTTTCATCCGTTTTAGTATCAGCTTTCTTTAAATAATTTTCCGCTAAATCAGGGGCATATTTTGCCAAAACCTCAAAAATTCCATCGGTTTCATTTAAAAGGGCATAATCAAATGAATTTTTTCCATCTTTATCTTTTGCCTTTACCCGACTTTTTGTACCTATATTAAAAGCCGTTCCACAAGTTATTACCGCATCAAGAATCGCAGGATCCTGGGCATATTGGGCCGCGTACATGACGGAGGTTGCTTTGTTTTTGTTTTTTTGAGTAACATCACATTCGTCGCTTTGCAAAACAAATTCCACAATATCTGAAGGTCTTTTGTTTTTTAAGACAAGCATAAGGAAATTCTCTTTTAGCTGACCAAAAGTAGCGGAATTTAACTGGCTGTTGCTTTTAAAGGCTGCCTTTATTTCTTGAAGATTTCCATTCTCAGCTAAAAATTCATAATCAGTCTTTGTCTTTGCAAAAGCAAAATAGAGGGAAAAAGAGAAAAGTAAAATTAAAGATACTATATATTTGTTATATAATCGGATTGTAAACATCTTTTCCTCAAATCATTATAAATTCAATTAACAAAGAAGGTCAAGTGATGCTGAAAAGACCTCTTGAGCCAGTTGCAAGCAATCATATGCATCATGTTTAAAAATCGGATTATTTTTATCTGTGATTGACTAATTTTTTGTAATTTGTTAAGATAAGGTTCCCTTGGAACTGCGTATGTAGTTCCCATTTTTAGTCCGTAAGGAGAATCATACTATGAGAAAGTATGAACTTATGACAATTTATCCTCTTGAGGATGAAAAGTCAAAGATTGGTTTGGAAACACTCCGTGCCGATTTAGCAAATTTTGGTGCAGAAATTGAGAAGGAAGAACCCTTTGGTGATCGTGACCTTACTTATGAAGTAAAGAAGCAGAAGAGAGGTCGCTTTGTTCTTCTTCACATCAAGGCAAATCCTGCAAAGATTGCAGATTTAGACAGACAGTTCAAGCTGAACCAGAACCTCTTAAAGTATCTTTTCGTTCTTAAGACCGAAAAAGATGCATAATTCTTTTTAGTTTTCCAAAGGGTAGGTGCTATGGCAAGTTCAGATTTAAACAGTGTTATTTTAGTCGGAAGACTTACAAGGGATGCAGAATTATCCTTTTTGCCAAACGGTAATGCAGTGTGCAAAATGGGTATAGCCGTGAACCGGAGTCGCAAAGATGGTGATCAGTGGGTTAATGAGGCGAATTTCTTTGATGTGACACTGTTCGGAAAATCTGGGGAAAGCC
>CAJOQA010000328.1 GCA_905236465.1 uncultured Treponema sp. | reverse complement strand
TGGTGCTATAAAAAAAATAGACATTGCTAATGGCGAAGGAGTTCGTGTTTCTCTTTTTGTAAGCGGTTGCCGTAACTGTTGCAAGGGCTGCTTTCAAAAAGAGACATGGGACTTCTGTTATGGTAAGGAATTTACACAGGATACTCAGGAAGAAATTCTTGAGGCCCTTAAACCTGATTATATCGCAGGATTATCTGTTCTTGGAGGGGAACCATTTGAAGAAGAGAACCAAGAAGTCTTAGCCCCTTTTTTACAGAAGGTAAAGGAAATATTTCCAAACAAGGACATTTGGTGCTATACGGGTTATGTTTACGACGTAGACTTATTACCAGAAGATGGGCGCAAGCATACCCCTTATACCCAAACAATGTTAGATTGTATTGATGTGCTAGTTGACGGCCCCTTTGTTGAAGAGCTTAAGGATATAAGCCTTTTGTTTAGGGGGTCGCGTAACCAGCGTATATTAAAGTTCAAGCACTGATTTTACCGGTCAATGCTTCTAGCAATTCTAAAGCCAAAAATGCCTGCTTTGCTAAAGGGCCATGTTGAATTTGAAGAATAGACAGGCTCGTAGCTGTTTCTTGAAAAAACATCATAATCAGTTGAATCAACTTGGTCAAAGACAGAACCTCCCCTTCGGACCCTTGAGTTACCGGTCTGTGGACCTGTGGGGTTTTCTTGACTTTGATTTGTGTAGTTTGCAAACCAATCCCAACACCATTCCCAAGCAGACCCGCTCATGTCATAGATTCCCAGTGAATTGGGCTTTTTCTGTCCTGATACGGGCGTGAACTTGTGGAACCAGGTTGCATCGCATATTACAGCCTCTTCCAGTTTGTCAGAACCTGAATACTTTGTTTTATCATCATTTATGCCTCCCCTTGCGGCAAACTCCCATTCAGCTTCTGTTGGTAGCCTATACCCTGAGGCGGTAAAGTCACAGGTTATGGTATCCCATTTTTTTGTATCGCCAATAACATTCATGTAGGAGGCTGCTTCTGTGTCTCCGTAAGATGTTTCTTCTATTGTTGCGTAGGGTAAAGCCCCCCATTCATCTGTATTAGAAGAACCTGAAAGTTTATAGCAAGGAGTTAAGCCCAGCATAGAACTTAGCTTGTTGCAGAAAACTACTGCCTGATACCAGGAAATGCCATCTACTGGGCAGTCTTCCCCACTACTAAATTCGTTTAGACTTCGTCCCATTACTTCTTTATAGAGCTTAACAGAAACTTCTTTGCTACCAATTTCAAAGGAGCTGACTGTTACAGTGTGTATGGGGGCACTAGAACCTTCTGCGGTTCCCATAGAAAAAGTGCCTCCTTGAACTTTTACCATGTTTGTTAGGGGGGCAAACTTTTGTCTTGCCTCTTCATAAAGTTTTTGCATGTAAGCATTTTCTTGCTCTTGTGTATCTTGCCCCCAAGCAGAACCTGACTGACAGATTCTGAACAAACATTTACTTTCACTTGCTTCTGGCTGAAGTGCTTGTCTTTCTGTAGGAGCCCCCTTTGCTTTAACAACTTTTTGATTTCCCCCAGCTATACCACTAGGATTTATTTGCAAAGAGCCTGTTGTGTTTGCAAAAGTATCATAACACCATTCTTTTGTCCCCTGAAGGGCTGTAAAAGATGAACTAAAACTTGCAGCTTCCCATTCAGCTTCTGTAGGAAGGCGATAACCAGTGGCGGTAAAATCGCAAGAGTTTTCATTGTAAGCACTTTTTAGACCTGCAAGTTTATTAAGTTCATTGCAGAATGTAATTGCATCGTTCCAAGAAGGAGTAAAATCTTCATCTGTAAAAGAAGTTTTCATAACCTTATTGTAAAGGTCTGCACTTATTGGCTCTGCAGAAATTCTATAAGAACTTAGTATAGTAGGTCTTTTTTCTTGTCCCATATTGAATGTCAAGGCATCAAAAGAAATCATGTTAAACGTTATGCCCATTTCTTCAAGACTTTTTGCCTTACATGAGAAAATTAACAAGGGCAAACTGAATAGAATGAATGTTTTTACAAGTATATGTTTTATATTCATAAAGAGGAGTATACTGATAATTACAAAAATTTACTATAGGGCAAAAACTGATGTCACGGGCATCAAAGCGAATGACCTAAGCGACTTTCTGCAAGACATCGCCATTCTGCAACCTTTTTCCTAATCCAAAAAAAAACAACTTTTAACTTTTCTTCGCTCATAGGGTGAGTATATCGCAGAAAGAAAAATTTTGCTATTTTAAAACTTTTGGATTATAGAATTCTCAAAACACATCGGAAGCCGATTTTTGAGTTTTTACGCATGAAAGCAAATCAAGAGCTTTGTGTAAGTGTGCTTGTGATGTCTTCTCCGTTAATTGTGATGGAACTGAAACTCATCTTTGAATTTGAAGTTGCAGAAGAGTTGTTTTCATCTTTCACGTGTTCATATTTATACTTAGAAGAGCTTATGTAGAATATTGTTGTGTCTATATAAATATCTTCCTTAAAAACAACCGTGAGCGTGTTTTCCGTTTCATCAAATGTTAATGTCGCA
>CAJOQA010000327.1 GCA_905236465.1 uncultured Treponema sp. | reverse complement strand
TTTGTAGAAATGTCTACAGGCGACAAAGAACAGATTAAGAATCTGTATAATACAAGGGAAATAGAAAAGTAAAGAAGGAGAGCGTCACGAAATTGGCCTTCTGCCAGTTTTGTTCAGCGGGTTTTTGCGTTGCATAAACTCGCACGTTTTCTAGGCAACTTAAAAAATGCTAACTAATGACGCGCCTTCCTTGGCGCTGCTTTTAGGAGATATATTATGTATGGTAACTATCTTGACGATGCTGCGAAAATCGTAGCTGAAAAACGCGAAGAAAACTTAAAATTTGAACATGCCCGTCTTACTGCGGAAGAAAAAGACGATCTTCTTTTGAAGTTCCATCCTGACCGCATTAAGGAGCAGTTTACAGAACTCAAAATAGGTCCAAATAAAGGTCAGAAAGCTCCAATAGAACTTGCAGAAATGTTACAGGCTAAGCCCCGCATTGAGCCTGAAAAAATCGACCTTAACCACATTGATTATGAATCTGACGTTCTTGTAATTGGTGGTGGTGGAGCAGGAACTTCTGCTGCAATTATGGCAAGTGAAGCCGGTGCAAAAGTTTTGCTCGTAACAAAGCTCCGCGTAGGAGATGCTAACACAATGATGGCTGAGGGTGGCATTCAGGCTGCAGATAAGCCAAACGACTCTCCTGCACAGCATTATCTTGATGCTTTTGGTGGTGGACACTTTGACGGCAAACCAGAACTTGTATACACTCTTGTAAACAAGGCCCCATCTGTAATTAAATGGCTCAACGAACTGGGTGTTGAGTTCGATAAAATGAGCGATGGTACAATGGTAACAACCCACGGTGGTGGAACTAGTCGCAAAAGAATGCACGCATGTAAGGACTATTCAGGTGCTGAAATCATGCGTACACTCCGCGATGAAGCCTTTAACCGCGCTGATTCAATTACAGTTGTAGACTTCACAGCTGCTATTGAAATCATCAAAAATGACAAGGGTGAGGCTTGCGGTGCAGTTCTTATGAACATAGAAACCGGTGAAATTCGCATTGCAAAAGCAAAAGTTGTAGTTATTGCAACTGGTGGTGCTGGCCGTATGCACTATCAAGGCTTTCCTACCTCTAACCACTACGGTGCTACAGCCGACGGTCTTGTAATGGCATACCGCGCTGGTGCAAAGCTCCTCTATCAGGATTCTTTGCAGTACCACCCAACAGGAGCAGCTTACCCAACACAGATTCTTGGTAAACTTGTAACAGAAAAGGTTCGCTCTCTTGGAGCAAAACTTATCAATAAGGACGGTGAAGTTTATATCCACCCACTTGAAACACGAGACGTAAACGCTTCTGGAATTATCCGCGAAGTTCGCGAAGGCCGTGGTGTAAAGAACGATGTACAGGATGCTGTTTGGCTTGATACCCCAATGATTGAAATGATTCATGGAGAAGGGACAATCCTTAAGTCAATTCCTGCTATGTACAATATGTTCATTAAGTATGGAATTGATATCCGTAAGGAACCAATTCTTGTTTACCCAACCCTACACTACCAGAATGGTGGAGTAGAAATTGACAAGACCTGCCACACCAATGTTGCAAACCTTCTTGTAGCTGGAGAAGCATCTGGTGGTGTTCATGGAACAAACCGCTTAATGGGAAACAGTTTGCTTGATGTTGTAGTCTTTGGCCGTGAAGCTGGTATTGAAGCCGGAAAGATGTTTAAGAATATTAAGCTTTCAGAAAAACTTAACCTTGACCATGTAAAAGCTTTTGAAAAAGAGCGTGATGCAGCAGGAATCAAAGGAGATGCTATTTCTCCAAAGATTCTCCCCCACTACACACATGGCAACAAAGAATTTGAAAAGGAAATTCCTGGAGCAACCTTGTAATCCTTTAAGCCCTATGCGTAATGGGGCTTAAAAATAAAAAAGACCTGCAAACTTGGAAAAAGTTTTGCAGGTCTTTTTTTTGCACTTAACTTGATTTGCTTGCTTCTATAAACATTGTGTGAAGCAAAGTTTGAACTTTATCTGTAACAAGTTTATAAATCTTTTCAGAAAGACGTTGTGAAAGATCAGGATCCATTCCAGGCTGGCCATTCGGTTGAGAGAAAATAAATATGTAAAGTTTTCTATCTGATAGTTCCCTTACATCCAATAAAATGGAATCTGTCTTAAAATGCATACCATGAATATCTACAACCACATCATACAGCTTTTCAAACATGGGAACATCTAGCTCATAGTTAAAAACACAGGAAAAATGGCTTAAACTTACGTCAGAAACAGCACCAAAGTATTTCTTCTTTTTGTACGTTAAGTTTACAGAACTAGTACTATCGCAAATAGCCCTTACATTTTTTCTGCGCCCACAAGCCTGGTTAGCAAACATAACCTTATCTATTAAGGTAAAATTCTTAGCCTTAGAATACTCTAATGATATACAGCCACACTTTATGCCAACATCAAAAAGATAATAGCGTTCTAGACTACGTTTTTCTATTTCAGTGGATCTTTTTGCATAAAGCACACCAATTAAAATCTTATCACCATATTCTTCTTGCAATTCGCTTATATAATCACGCCACTCTATTCCTTGAATGGGCGTATCTATATAAAAGAAAAAAATTGCATCATTAAAAACAGAAATTATCGCCTCGATTTTTTTAGTCAGCGGACAAGTTCTATCATCATTAATGATATAAGTTTCATAACCATGAGTCAAATAGTCTTCCAAGTATGTATCAGGAAAAAGAGTGACATCGGGGACTATAAAAAATGTTTTACGTCCTTCAAGGACATACTTAGTATCATCATCCATTATACTTCCTCCGCCAAAAACTTAAACCGTAAATAAGTCTATTTGAGATCCAATCTGATTGATAGAATTCTTTACCTGACTTGAAATATCAGCAAGGGCAGCACCAGTTTCATTAATCTTCCGTGCACCTGTTGACATTTCAGACATACTTTGCTTCATAACATCAGTTGAATCTTGCAAAGTATGCATCTCTTTTAAAATTACCTGACTATTACCCGACATCTCTTTTGAAGCTTTACGAACTTGCGAAGTTGATTCATTCATATTACGCAAAGCATCGCCAATCTGCTTGGAACCAGAATTCTGTTCTTCCATAGCGGCCTTTATCTGCATAACAAGTTCATCCGTCTCTTTTATCTTATTTGATACAGCAGAAAAAGCTTCAGAAGATTCATTTGATGCGGCAACAACTTCTGTAATAGAATTCTTTATATTATTAAGCTGATCTCCAATCGTCTTTGACTGTGCAGCTGATGTTTCAGAAAGTTTCCTAATTTCATCTGCTACAACGCTAAAGCCCTTACCCGTTTCCCCCGCATGAGCAGCTTCAATAGCAGCATTCATAGCAAGAAGGTTTGTTTGCTCAGCAATAGACGAAATTGCTTGGTTAGCTTCTTGTAGCATTTCAGATTGCACTTCAATCTGCTTAATCCGTTCATTTACATCTTGTTGCTTACTAAAGCCTGTTTGTGCATTGCTAGCAAGGTCACTAAAAGAATGAGCCATCTTATCAACAGAAGTATTTACCGAAGAGATATTGCCTATCATCTCTTCTACAGCAGTAGAAGCTTGAGATATACCAGCCGACTGACTTTCAATCATGCTATCTAATTGATCAATAGAAGAAGAAATCTGATCCACAATGCTAGCAACCTGTGAAACAGAGTCCCCCTGACCTGCTATTTGACTATGAACTGAATCAATATTTGCTATAATCTCTGTAATGGCATTAGCCGTATCCTCTGTACTATAGGAAAGCTGTTCTCCAGCTGTATCCAAAGTGCCTTTTGAATTCTTTATTTCCTTTACAATAGACTGCAACTTATCACAGAATTTATCAAAGTGGATAACCAACATACCTATCTCATCCCTGATAAGAAGCTTTACCCTCTTTGTAAGGTCAGCCTCGCCAGTCTCCATGTCTTTAAGAACTTTTGTAACATTGTTTATACGCCACATAAGCCAACGGATAAAGAAGCCTACAATAATCATGAGAATAATACAGAGAAAAATTACACAGGGTATAATGATTTTTATAGCATTGTACCTGACAGAATTAACGGACTTCATTGACTTAGCTATAAAGAGCATACCCGTAACACTTCCGTTTCCAGATGATATCGGGAAGTACCGGGCCAAATAGGGGATGCCTCCGATAGTTGTCCTGCCCCTGAAAGTTTCCCTCTGCCCCTGCACTTTTTCCACAATGCTCAAATCTGAAATACTAGTTCCAACCATGGAGTTACCATTTGAATCAAAGACAGTAGTAGAAACACGGGTTGCCCCTTTAAAAACAGTACATTCAACATCAAAGTTTGAATTTACAGAAGCTACAAAGTCTCCGCTTTCCAGATTATAGGCAGCACACATAATGCCGATAACAACTCCGCTATCGTAAATTGGAGCTGCTCCCACCAATGACATTTTGGAAGTACCAAAGGGTTCTATTGCGTAAGAGGTAGTACCACGTATTGCTGACTGCACAGCAGAATTCATTGCGAGATTTGTTCCATTTGGTAGATTATAGCCACCTCCAGAAAAAACATTTCCCTTTATATCTGCTACGGCCAAAAAATCTATTCCTAAATCCTCACCCTTGCTAGAGACAAAATCATGCAAGGCATCACTATCATCAAAAATAATAAGATCGCGAAGGTCTTGGATGTCAGCAAGAGTTTTTGCATCTGCTTCTGCCGTGGTTCGCCAGTCATTTAGTGTAAAATTAACTCCATTTGTAGTAAAATCCAAACTTGACTCAAGACTTTTTACGAACTCACTATTAAAAACACCTAAAGAAAGTGCAGCTACAGCAATGCAACAAAAAACAATTGCAAATCCTGTAATAAGAACAAGTTTGGTAGATATTTGCATGTCTTTTCTAGTTGGATCCCAAACATCTTTCTTAGTCATTTTAACCCCTTGCTTTTTTAAGTTATTAAATATTAAATTTTAAATTTGATTAATACTGTTTTAAAATTAAAAAAAATCTTAAAACAGTAATGATGTTAAAAACTAATCAGTTGCAATCAATTCCTCATCTTCTTCATCATATACATAGAAGAAACTTACAAAAAAAGTTGTACAATCAGGTACATGGACAGCCCATTCTGCTGTAACGGATTTTATTTTCAATCCTACCTGTACAGGATTCAAGGTATCTATAATACCCCGAAAGATTTCTTTTGCCTCACTATCCAAGGGCTCACCCTTTGACCACTCTGAATCAGCAAGTGTTGAAAGATACTTAAAAACTTGTTCACCTCCTAATGGAGCCCAACGGATAATTTCAGGCTTGCGTAACTGAAAACGAATCTTTAAATCCCAGTTATCCTTGATAACTTTTTCCATTGGATATCCATAATGGATGTTTATATCTGTAAAATCCAACTCATCATTAAAAAATTTTGCGACACGCTTACCATAACCATAAGAAGGGGTAACATTAACCTTTTCACCAGTTATAAAATTTTCAGAATCCTGTAAGCATTTTTCATATTTTTCTTTTAAAGTCATACGACCACCCTTAAAAGTCTATTTTAAAGTTGCCTCAAAAAACTGAAGCTTTTATAAACTTTACACACTTAATTTTAACATCATGCCATTAAGTTGTCAACTTTTAGCAATATCTAAGCAAAGAAAAAATTTTCTGATTTTTTTTCTGATTTTTTTTATAAAGATATTGACACTCTCTTAGTATTTATGCTATAGTAACACCATAACGGTGGCGTAGTCCAGTCGGTAGAACAACGGACTCATATTCCGTATGTCACAGGTTCGATCCCTGTCGCCACTAATTAAAGACCTTGCATTGCAGGGTCTTTTTTATTTACAAAAAAACTGATACCAATAAAATCAAGGAAATTGATGTAGCCCTTCACGGTGTAGGTAACAAGGTGAAGGGCTTTATTT
>CAJOQA010000326.1 GCA_905236465.1 uncultured Treponema sp. | reverse complement strand
CAACAATAAGTATTTTAGGCATAGCGGAGGCGGGTGACCTTTTTGCAGAAAGTTATGCCTGCATTCCAAACAGACCACTTATGGTAGATGTGCTTGCAAGAGAAAGAACTGATGTACTTTTTATTTCAATTCCTAAAGTTTTAGCCTTAAAAAACGCACAAATAGATTCCAGCAAGCTTTTGCAGAATTTGCTTAGCATAGCAGCAAGTAAAAATATAAGTCTTTCAATGAGGATTTTTCATTCTTCATCAAAAAAAATCAGGGACAGGCTGATTTCATATTTTTCTTTTCAGTCACACATTCAAAAAAACAGACTATCACTATTCCCCTGGACAGGCAGCAGTTAGCTGACTATTTAGGGGTAGACCGTACTGCCCTTTCTAAAGAACTTGGCAAGATGAAAAAAGAAGGCCTCCTTGACTTTAGAAAAAACATTTTTACTCTGTCACTTCAACCTATTAGCTACACAAAAATATAAAAAAGTTGTATACTTTAGATATGGATATTTCACAGTTTAAGAATCAAGATGAATACGTATCCCAAATGCAGACGGGGGCCTTGCTTAATCCTCGCATAGATAGCACTTTTAAGGCTCTATTCACACAGCCAACAGAAGAATCGAGAGAAGCCTTGAGGTCGTTTCTTTCTGCTGCAACTGAGCACACCGTTGTAGCAGTAAAGCTAACTGCAAGCGATGCTCCCGAAAAGTTTAGCGGGCAAAGAAGTGTAAGTTATGATATCATCTGCGAATTTGACAACGGACTTTCTGCAAATATTGAAATGCAGGCATTCAACCAGAAGTACGACTACGGGAAGAGGGCAGAATATCAGGTTGCTCGATTAGAGACTACTTACTTAAAAAAGGGTGACGATTGGGAAAAGGCTCCAAAAGTTTATCAAATAACAGTTTTGGATTTTAATTATACATCTAAAGCTACCGTGAAAAAGCCCATAAGTAGATATGCTATGCGGACTTATGACGGAAGGGAACTGTCAAATACATTAAACATAATTTTTATAGAACTTCCAAAAGCAGAACCACTAGAAGAAACTGTAGAAGAAAACACCCCACTTGAAAATTGGGCTGTTTTTCTAAAAAATGCAGATAACCCTGACAAGCAAAAAATAATACAGAAACTAACGGAAAAGGAGGTAGGTCTTATGCAAGCAAAAAAATCGCTTTCATCAATCAGTGCAAATCAGGACTTATGGATTGCGCAATATAGGCAAGAAATCTTTGAACGCGACCAAAGGTCAAGTATAAGTGCCGCTAAACGAGAAGGAAGAATGGAAGGAAGGATGGAAGGAAGAATGGAAGCTATTCGGGACACAGCCCGTATTTTAAAACAAACTGGTGTTGATTTCGCAATCATTGAAAAATCAACGGGACTTTCTATTGAAGAAATTTCTAAATTGTAATTTTACAGGCTAAGAGGATAGCTATTACTCTGTCACTTCAACCGCAAGATCCTGCGTGTAGGTGAAAAGCCCTATTGTAGCCTCTACGCGGACGGAATAATTTCCTGCAGGGAGATATGTTGGTATAGTGAGCGTTGGGGTAGTACCGTTTGTTCTTGGGTCCTCTGCTACTACAAGGCTACCGTTAGAATAAAGACTTATCACCGCACTTGTCATTTCGGCAAGGGCGGTACTACTATCAGCTACAAGAATGCCATCTTTTTTTATTGACCAGTTGATTTGTTGGTCACTTCCAACAGTAAAAGTTAGAGAGGAAGGTGACACTTCTACAGTATAAGCAGAAGATGTAAAGGTTGCATAGAGACCAGGTCGTTTAAGCAAGCCCTGACTATTACTAGAGTTGGGGACAAGAACATAAGAGACGACATTGCCATCATCATCGGTAGTATCAGTAACGGAAACCCTAGAGCACATGGCACTTGTAATTACCCCGCTTTCACCTTCTATAACAGCAAGATTTGTGGCATAAAGACCAGGTGTAATTTTTATGCTGCCTGTAAAACTGGAATCCAGTGAAATCGGGCTTACTAATGTTGTACCTGCAGCCTCTATATAAACTTCATCAGTAATTGTCGTACTTCCTGCAAGAACAAATTTGCCACTTTCAAGTTTTACACCAGCCCCTCGTTCGCTTGAGCCGACGCTGGCCCCTGTAAGTTTGATATTTTTTAGTGTCAGAGAATTTGCAGAAGAGGAAACTAAGACCCCTCGCCCGCCACTATTCAAAGTGACAGTTTTTACTCCGCCATAGCCTTCAATGGTAAGGTTGAAGCCAGAAGAAGAGAAAGAAATGTAGGCATCTCCAGTTACTGTAGACCAGTCATCAACAGAGATATCGGTTAAAAGCTTTATAGCATAAGTAATTGCTGCATCAGACGAAGCACGGCTATCTGTTATTGCTGTAAAGGCACGGCTTATGGTTTTAAATGGGTTTCCCTTGTAGCCCGTGCCACTTGTGTCATTTCCTGAAGAGCTTACATAAAAAGTTGATGTACCTGTAACCTTTATGCCTGTATTGGTAACTTCTGCACTGTCCACATAACCCTTACAGTAAGCGTATGCAGTAACAGAATAGCCACTTCCGGGAGACAGTGAAACTGTTACTGGAGCCGTGCCTGCCCCTGTCTTTACAAGGGTCGTTCCCTGCTTTATTGTATAAACAATAGTAGGACTTGCTGAAAGGCCTGAAACCGTATCAAATTCATTAGTGCTTTCGTTGTAGCGGAGGGTCGTTCTAGGATGACTTATCACAAGGCTATAAAGTCCTGTCTCATCGTCTGGGCTTTGACTAGAATCGTTATCCGCTGAAATTACAGGAGGAGACAATTGTTCAGTTTGGGTTGTAACAGTTGTTTCTTCATACAAACCAGCATCATCAACAACTTTTATTGTATAGCTAACAAGACCCGCTGCACCTTCAGGATATACATTTGTTGTGTAATAAAAAGCAGTGTACCCATCTATTGAAGGAAAAACTGTTGTTTCCCCATTTAAGTTTTTAAGATCAGAAGGAGGCGTAAGAGAAAGCCCTGAGCTAGAAGAAGTTATAGAATTATAGTTTCCCGTTTCAAAAGTCCATAGGTTACTTCCAATATAGATTTTATGTAAGTCTGCATAGTTGATTGTATCTTCAAGATTCTGCAGATAGAAACAAAGAACATAACGAGAAGAAGGATCATTTTGCCCTCCATTTCTTTGAAACATTGCGCTTCTTATTCTAGAAGGCTTAGAGTCAGCGCTTAGCACAAGGCCATACTTGTCAAAAGACCGGCGGGAAGTGCTTTCTGTTAGGGTAATGTTACCGGAAATGTCTTTTATAACCTTGCCGTTAGAGTCCGTACAACGGCCCATGTCTACTGCATAAAGAAAGGCTTCACTAAAAACCATAAGGGCAGTGTTACCGTCAGCGCTTTCTATGAAGGTAACAAAAGAAGTGCCAAAGTTGCTTTCAACATAGGATTGCATGTATTCATTGGTAAACTCGTAGGTAAAATCAAGCCTGTATTGCTGGGGGTTTCTTAAGTAAAGGGTTATTGACCTGTCGCCATTAGATTCAAAGCATATCACTCCTGATGCATTTGTGTTGTAAGAACTGATTACCCTATCAGAATCAACTGCGGCAGTATCAGTATAATAGTCAAACCATTCGCGAACAGGTTCCTGCATATTGCAAGAAAAAAAGAGAAGTATTGAAAAAATAAAAAGCAAAGAAATAAATCTTTTCAAAACTGATACCCCAACGAAAGCCTTGGCACAATCATGCCAAAGGTCATATCACTAATAAAAGCAGCCACATACTGAACAGTCAGGTCAATAAAAATTCTCTTCGTGATGTAAAAGTCTAAAGCAAGTCCACAGTCAGCAGAAATGTTGGAACTGTTAAGAACCTCACTTTCAATTCCATAAGGAAAGTGAAAGTAAAAGTTGTTAAACATCAAAAGTCCGCCACCTGCAAAGGCCTCAAACATCAGCTTGCGATGAAAGAAGAGCTTTTGGTAGACCAGGTTCAAATGTCCCGTAAACATAAAACCATCAATTGAATAGTTGGCAAACTGGGCATCCATCATTGTGGCAGAACCTATAGCACCAATTCCTATGTAACCCCACCTGTGTTTTATTGGCATAAAGCAGACTTTAGCTCCAAGCCCCATCAGGTACAAGTTTGATTCCATATATTTATCAAATGTATCATCATATAAAATATATGGAGGGGCAATTCCAGCAGAAATGTCCAAATCCATGGGTTTCTTAAATTGTACACGAATTTCTTCACTTTGTGAAGAAAGACCGCTGGGATTTTCCACATAAAGAATGTAGTGGCCAACATCAATTTTATCCATATTAAAAGCAAGGGTTGCCTTTGTGCCCCTATTATTTTCTTCTACAGAAAGAGGCTTATGCATAGTACGCCCCGTAAGTGCTCCCCTAAGTTCAAAGATAGCACTTGGACGGAAGTTTTTTCCGTCAGCTACAAAAACTCCATCATTTATTTCTTCAAGATAAATTATTTTAGGAGACACACCATGAATTTCTGGCTGATAGGCTTCAACAACTTCAAATTCTTCCCATTCAGTAGTAAAAGCAAGTCTTCGCAGGGCATTGTAAAAATCAACCTTAAATCTATATAAACCAGGTTCAAGAGAGGCTACATATTCAGGCTTTTTAGTTTCTTCAACAATAAACTGTTCATAATCCTTTTTTTCTTTTTTTTCTATAGTTATTTTATATTTAAGAACTCTTCCTTCACTTTTCCAT
This sequence comes from uncultured Treponema sp., assembly GCA_905236465.1. GTDB lineage: Bacteria > Spirochaetota > Spirochaetia > Treponematales > Treponemataceae > Treponema_D. Next base: position 352 of record CAJOQA010000326.1, on the reverse strand, counting down.
TTTAAAACCTGAATAAATTCCCCATCATCTAGAAGCCCACTTTCATGACTTTCTTCATCCTGATTAAAAGATTTAAGAATATCTTCTGCACTTTCACTTTCTACTTCCTGGCAGTAGATATTTGAGAGAAAAAATATAAATGTTAAAAAAAGCAATAAGTATTTTTTCATCTCTTCTTTTTCTTTTTTTCAACTCCGTAAAGTGTACCTGTTTTTTCAGTTTCACCAGAGACATCAGAAATTCTTACGTCAAAGGTTCCTGTCTGAATATCGCTTTCTTGCAAAACAGTTCCGTCCGCTATACAATTAACTGCTTCAACTGTCCAAGTAAAAGTGCCTACAGAAAGTCTATT
>CAJOQA010000325.1 GCA_905236465.1 uncultured Treponema sp. | reverse complement strand
TTACTAATGTGTAGGAATTTAATTCTTGTTTGGCTTGTGATTCTAGTTCATTGAAAGTCATTCTTCTACTCCTTATCAAACTTCCGGATCCGGTAAGAAGTAGAAGTTTGATATTGCTCGTTTTTTTTTAATTAGTGCCTTTATAAAACAGGCACAAAATTCAGGCGGTGTTTCCTATCCGGGTAGCTACTCCCTTCAATAAACTCACCTATATAAATTAGTACAACTTCCAAAAAAGGTTTGCTGTATATTTAAATAGTCGCGGAAACAAAAAAAGTCACCTAAAAAGGCGACTTTAATGTCAGTTAGTTTACTTAGAATGTCTAACTTTACTAACCTAAAAATAACGCGTAATATTTACTACAATATTATGAATCCATATTACTAATATATTCTTCCATAGCCTTTTCAATGGCTCTCGTTTTTTCGTCCCTTTCCCTTAGATATTCTTCTAGGGCATTTTCAATAGGTATGCTACGAAGTCTTGAATGTATATAGTCGATATTTTCTATTTCTTCCGCATATTCGGAGAGGTCTTTTGATTTTGCAATTTCGGTACGCCTATTTTGCAACACCCTTTCTATTTCTTCTGCTACCGTTTCACTATAAACAACTGCCGACATTGTTTCCACGATTCTATTAAAATCGTGGTATCTATAGGTTAAATCAAGTTTCTCTAATTCCTTCTCAGAATCTTTTTCGATTTTTCTTTTAGGCGCAATTCTGTCTATAACATCATCTAATGAGCCATTTTTTTCTTTGAGTTCTACTATTTTTCTTGTATAAATTACTCTTTCATCTTTCTCATTGCAATAAGATTTTTTATCGTAATTTTCATTATATTTCTGAATCTCATCTAAAGAGATTTTCGCAGGGCGTATAGTATCAGTCCTTCTTTTCGTAAATTGCAGTTCAAAATCATTTTTTAGGCAATTTGTTTTAGAGATTTCTTGAATTATAAAATCTATATCTTCTTGCCTTTCTAAATCAGTCCCCAATGATTTTATATAATAATCCAAAATGGATATTTCCTGCTTGATTTTGTTCCAATAAGCAGGTTTTATGAATAATTTATTTCGTACATACTCACGCAAGGAATCTTTCGCTGTTTCTGAGAAAGTTCCTAGATAATATCTCTTTGGATAACTTCTGTCATTTTCATATATCAGAGAGTTTAAAATAATGACAGGTTCGCCTTTGTCGTTTTTCTTGTGGTTTCCCAATTTCCATTTTTCCAGAATATCTTTTTTATGGCTTTCCCAATCCTCTAAGGTCCATCTTTCCCCATGTTTTTTCTCTGTCTGATTGATGTATTTATGGTAATTATCAAGAAATTTCCTGCTTACACCAATGATTTCTGAATATTCTTTAGCGTTCATAGTGCTAGTATAGCACTTCGCTTTCACAATAACCAGTCCACCTTTTACAAACATATTATCCCCTAGCAACTGAAAAAAGAGCGTCGCTCATGTTGCTGAACATCTTTCAGAGCTTGTCTCTCTCAAAACGGCTAGGGGTAATCCTATGATTAAAACAATCGAACTTTTTGGCGGTATTGGAACAACCAAAATGGCTTTTTCTAAGGTCTTTGGTAAAGAGAATGTAAAAACAATCGGGTATGTGGAATGGGACAAAAAATCTGTAACGCAATTCAACGCTATCCACGGCACAAACTTTCTGTATTGCGATGTTCAGAAAGTACGCGGTCAAGACTTGTATTTTACGCACAACGGCAAAGATATTTTTGTTTTTACTAATTCTTCTCCGTGCCAGTCTAATTCCAATGCAAATTCAAGCAAAAACCCTAAGGCCCACGGTATGGCTCCGGGAGACAATGACGAATCATCTCTTATCTGGGAATCTTTGAGAATCATTAAAGAAATGTTCCAACTGGACCCTATAAATAAATCTCACATGCCACATTATGCCATTACAGAAAATGTCATAGGCATTCACAACAAGAAAAATAAGGCTTGGTTTGAAACTGTCATCACACTTTTTAACAAGTTCGGTTATGACTGCTATTGGCGTGATGTAAACGGCAAGGATATTGGGGAAGCTCAAATGCGTAATCGTTGCTTTCTTGTCTGCGTTCTTCGCGATTGTGGACTTCCGCCTTATATTCCGTATGAGAAACCTTCTGTTGATCCTGTCGAAACACGCAAGGCAAACCTTCACAAAATCTTTTCTGCAACTACACGCAAAGAGATTGAGGAAGAGGGCGTTATCCTTGCAGATTTCGATAAAAATCCTAACGCTCTTATGAAATACCCGTACCTTGTAAATCCAAAAAATAAGGGGTTTTTGCCTGTGGCGAAAAATCCTTACTTCTGCATTGTCGAAACATCATATCAGGCAATTCAGGGAAAAAACTTCTGCAAGATTTACACGGACAGGGTACCTACCTTGCTATGCAATCAGGATTCAATAAAAGTTGTTGATACTTACCACAATGTCTATAGGAATCTTACGGCTAAAGAAGCATGGTTGCTCCAGAACTACAGCGTTTCTGATTATGAAAAGGCCAAGTCTACGGGGCTTTCTTATTCCGCTCTCCACAAAACTGCGGG
>CAJOQA010000324.1 GCA_905236465.1 uncultured Treponema sp. | reverse complement strand
CTTTCTTCCGTGTATGGGCTAGAAAGTGATGGGGGTCGCATTCTTCCTTTGGTTTTTCCTGATGATTTGAAGGGGAGAATCGGAAATCTGTATAATGAAATTGACAAGCGAAATATAATCGGAATCGTAATGCTTGGAGCCCCTGAGCACACTAATGCTATTCTTGCAGGGCTTCAAGATGATTATGAAGGAAAACTTCCTTACCCTGTTTTTTCACTTTTTCCGCAAGATGATATTTTAGGTCAGGAAGCAACTTGTGATTTTGTGCTTGAATATGAACACAAATCCGAAGAAGAAATTTTAGAAGAACAGATAGTTCAAGAGGTGAACTCAGCTGATGAAGATGCGATAATCCGCTTTATAACTTTTATCTTTAATTTAGACACTCCCCTTGAAGCTGATTCTAGTTTGCACCCGATAGTGCAGGGGATTGTTGGAAACAGAAAGGTTTCCCGTTATATAGACAGTGAAACTGGTATTCAGTCGGTCAACCACTTTATAATAGAAAAAAAATCAGGCGGTAACTAGGAAGTGGCTTTTACATTTGCGCAAGGAAAAAATCTTCTTTTAGGTTCTGCTCAAGCTATAAAGGAACTTGCAAAAAAAGATGAAGCTAAGGTACTTGTAATTTCAGACAGCCACGGTTCAAGTGAAAATTTTTTGTCAGCCCTTTTAGAACAGGGACCTTCTTGCGATGCCCTAGTTTTTTGTGGGGACGGAATAAGTGATTTAGCTGCTTGCCTAGGCTATATCCCCCTTGATCCTAAAGTAAGGGAAGCTATGCCTGCCGTAATTGCCATGGTTCAAGGAAACAATGATTGTAGCGTCTATCCATTTAGAAATCCTGACTATTCAGAAGAGAAAAAAAATGATTATTTTATTGAGCTGAAAATTCCTCTACAAAACACACTCTGCATCTGTGGGCATAAAGTTTTTGTTACCCACGGTCACCGGTATTCTTTGTATAGTGGCTTAGAAGAACTTGGAAACGCAGCTGTAAAAGAAAAGGCTTCTATTGTGCTTTACGGCCATACCCATGTCGCTCTGTCCTGCTGGTATGCAAATACCTTGCTTTTAAATCCTGGTAGCATAGCACGGCCTAGGGGAGGGCAGAAAAAAACGTATGCGCTTTTGACTTTGCGAAAGGATGCTGACTTTGCGGATTTTACTTTTTTTTCATTGGGATATCCTAAGAGCAGTCCCTATGTACCAAAGCTGGAGTTTTAGAAATGGAAAAAATAAAAAAATATGACGGCATAATCCTTGACATTGACGGAACTATTTGGAATACAACTGAAGTGGTAGCCTCTGCCTGGAACAAGGCTATAGTTGCAAGTGGCCTTGCTGCTAAAAAGGTGGATGCCCCTTCTTTGCAAAAAGAATTTGGCAAGACAATGGATGTTATTGCCTCTGACTTGTGGCCGGAGCTTGGCGAAAAAGAGAAAAAGTATTTAATGGATTTGTGTTGTTCTTATGAGCAAAAGGAATTGGAAGAATGCAATTGGAATATATGTTACCCGAATGTTGTTGAAAGCATAAAGGCTCTTTCAGCTGATTACGATTTTTATGTCGTAAGTAATTGTCAGAAAGGCTACATAGAACTTATGCTTAAAAAGACAGGGCTTGAACCTTGCATAAAGGATTTTGAATGTTATGGGAACACACTAAAGGGAAAGGCTGAAAACCTTAGGGCTATAGTTGGGCGTAATAAGTTGAAAAGTCCCTTGTATGTTGGCGATACACAGGGGGACTGCGATTCTTGCAGACAGGTCGGCGTTCCTTTTGTATGGGCTTCTTATGGCTTTGGAAAGGCTGATTCTTGCCTGTTTGAGTTAAGTGATTTTTCTTTGCTAGAAAAAATCTTGGGGTGACTTTATGTTGTATATTTTTGATATGGGTGGGGTAGTGACATCAAATGCTTCTATAGAAGATCAAGTCTGTAAGCAGCTGGGCATTACTAGGCAAGATATGGAAGATTCCGGTTGGAATGAATTGATGTCCCTTTGCAGTGACGGGCATATAAGCGTTGCTGACTTTTGGAAATCTTTTTCGCTACGGTCAGGGGTCCTTGTAAAAACTGACTGGTTGCATTGGCTTTTTCACCCTGTGCTGAATGAGGGAACCGTAAAAATAATAAAGGCCCTGAAAGAAAAAGGGCACCGACTGGTTTGTGGGACTAACACTATAGAAAGCCACTACCGCAACCATACTGAGCGGGGGGACTATACTTTTTTTGATCAGACCTATGCTTCATTTTTTATGGGGACTTCTAAGCCTAATCCTGACTTTTGGCGTATAATTTTGCAAGCTGAAAATACAGATGCAGGCGATGCTGTTTTTATTGATGATAAGGCGGAAAACTGCATGGCGGCTTCTTCTTTGGGAATTAAAGCCTTTCACTTTACTGATGCAACGGGTTTGGCTAAGGATTTGGGGCTTGAGGGAAGTTTTTAAATGAATGAAGCTTTCATTTTTGATATGGACGGAGTTCTTTTAGACAGTGAAAGTTTATACGATAAGTGCTGGCTTCTTGCCTGCAAAGAATTTGATGTTGATGAAAAAGAAGCTTTAGCTTTGCGGATGGCTTGCCTGGGAAAAACTGAAGGGGAATGTATTAAGGCTTTAGAAAAAAAGTTTGCTAGTAAAAAAGATTTTAATGCTGAAGCCTTTTATAAAAGAACAGATGACTTAGCTTTAGATTCTGACTGTCCTCCTAAGCCCTTTGCTAAAGAAGTCTTGGAGTTGTTAAGCGCTAAGAAAATACCATTTTGCCTTGCTACTTCTAGCAATAGGGATAGTGCAAAGAAAATGCTAAAGGGGGCAGGGTTATTGTCTTTTTTTAATAAGGATAATAGCCTTTGTGCTGATGATTATGAAAATATGCCTTCTAAGCCCAAACCTGATATTTATCTTGCTGCCTGTAAAAAAATATCTTTTCTTCCGCAAAGGTCTTATGCAGTAGAGGATAGCCCTGCTGGCATAGAAAGCGCCGTAACTGCCGGCTTAAAGGCAATAATGATTCCTGATCGGCTTGAGCCAAATGACTTTTGTCTTAGGAAAGCCTGGAAAATATTACCTACCCTAAAAGATTTACTCTAAGCTGCCTTTTGGGCATAATGTGGGAAAATTTTGCATAGATTCCTCTGTTGCTCTCGGACACGCTGACTTTTGTAAAACAACAAAAAATTATATTCCAAAGTGTTTTATTTTTCATTGATTTCGTAAATTTGCAT
>CAJOQA010000323.1 GCA_905236465.1 uncultured Treponema sp. | reverse complement strand
TGGCAGAATCCTGCAGATGCAGCTATTATGGCAAAGGCATGCGAAAACGCACAGGTGATCATTGAAAACGCTATTGCACAAGAATAAAACAAGTACGCATTCACACTTTTTCTGAAGGGAGTTTATTTTGCCTGGTTCTAAAAGCTCTAGTTTTTTGAATCAGGCTTTTTTTTACTAAGGAGGAAAAATGTTTGGTAAAAAAAAGATGACAAAAGCGGCTAAGACAGAGGCTGTTTGGGGTCTTGCATTTGTTGCCCCAACTATTATAGGCCTTATAATACTGAACTTTATCCCCGTTTTTAACACAGTCTACCAGTCATTCTGTAAGACAGGTGACTTTGGAAAAGGAAATAAATTCGTAGGACTTGCTAACTATGTAGCTGTTTTAAGTGCAGGCGAAACTTGGCAATCCTTTTGGAACACAATAAAATACGCAATAATCGAAGTACCGTTTGGAATTATAATTGCCCTAGTGCTTGCGGTTTTTCTTAACAAAAAAATGGTCGGTAGGTCTTTTTTCCGCACTATATTTTTCTTGCCAATGGTCTGTGCCCCGGCTGCCGTAGCAATGGTATGGAAGTGGCTTTACAACCAGCAGTTCGGTCTTCTTAATAATATTTTAGGAACTCACATTGCCTGGATTTCTAACCCGAAAATCGCCTGGATTTCTGTAGGTGCCATCGGTGTCTGGTCCATAATCGGATACAACATGGTCCTTTTTATTTCAGGACTCCAAGAAATTCCTCATGACTACTATGAGGCCGCAACAATAGACGGGGCTTCTGGTATCAGCCAGTTCTTTCATATAACGATCCCCCTTTTGAGCAATACGACCTTCTTTATTGTCCAAACAAGGCTGATCGGGGCCCTTACAATCTTTGACCTGATGTTCATGGTAATGGACAAGACAAATGTGGCTTTGCAAAATGTCCAGTCCACGGTTTATCTTTTTTACACCTATGCCTTTAAGAATGGCAATAAGGGTTACGGTTCTGCATTGGTAATGCTTTTGGTCATATTCATTATGATTGTTACCTTGATAATGCAGAAGTGCGAGAAAAAGTTCGTAAACCGCTAGGGGGTAAGGTATATGGAACACAAGATAAATGCAACGAGCAAGGCTCACGAAACATTCAACAGAACTATAATCTACCTGATACTTTTTATAATGGCTTTTATAATGGTAGTTCCCTTTGTATGGATGATCTTGACTGCGGTAAAAACAAACCAGGAGTCTATTTCAGTTGACCCCTTCTACATTTTTCCCCAAGCCAAGTGGCACTGGGAAAACTTTGTGACGGTCTGGCAGTCCTATAACTTTTTTATTCTTTACAAAAACACCCTTCTTATGATTTTATTCCGCGTAATTTGGGCCTGTCTTACAGCTACCCTTGCAGGCTATGCCTTTGCCCGCCTGCGCTTTCCCGGAAAGAATATTTTATTTTCACTCGTACTTATTCAGATGATGATTCCCTCCCAGATTTTCATCATTCCCCAGTACCTGATGGTTTCAAAGTTAGGCTGGCTCAACACAACAAGCGGCCTTGTCTTTCCTGGAATGGTAACCGCTTTTGGTACGTATCTTTTGAAGACTGCCTTTGAGGGGCTTCCCAAAGACCTTGAGGAGGCGGCAAGCATAGACGGCTGCAATATAGGGCAGCGTTTCTTGTTTGTAATGATGCCACTAACAAAATCCGCTATGGTTTCATTAGGAATATTCACTGCTCTCTTTGCATTCAAAGACCTTATGTGGCCAATGATTGTCTGCACAAACTCAATGACAACAACACTTTCTGCGGGGTTAGCAAAAATGCAGGGGCAGTACGGGAGCGAATACCCCACGATGATGGCTGCAGCGGTTATTGCAGTTATTCCAATGATTGTTATCTATTTGATTTTCCAGAAGCACTTTGTTGAAGGAATCGCAACTTCAGGTGGAAAACTATAAAGTCAGGAAAAAGAGGTATAAAATGTCAGCTAAAAATGGAATTTTTTTTCAGGACGGAATTTTTACAATTCAAAGTGAAAACACAAGCTACCAAATGAAGGCGGACAAGTTTGGCTACCTGTTGCACCTATACTACGGGAAGAAAATCAGCGGGACTGCGGAATTTATCCTTCAGTACAGGGACAGGGGCTTTTCCCCTAACCCCTACGATGCCCAATCAGACAGGACCTACAGTCTTGATTCTCTGCCCCAGGAATTTCCTGTTAGGGGGAATGGAGACTTTAGGAGCCCTGCCTTTGATGTAAAATACAAGGACACATCTTGGGGGCTGGACTTGCGTTACAAGTCTTACAAAATAAAAGAAGGAAAGTATTCACTGCCTGACCTACCCGCTGTCTACAGCGAAAACGCAAGCGCAGATGAAGCTTTTACCCTAGAAATTGTCCTAGAAGATTCAGTTTCAAAAGTTCAGGTAAAGCTCTTGTATGGGCTCTTGGCAAAGCTAGACATTATTACACGTTCTGCCATTGTCACGAACTTAGGGGAGGAGACCTTTACTATAGAAAAACTACAGGCTGCCTGCCTTGATTTTGCAAGCGGCAACTACGACTTTATAAAGTTCTATGGCCGTCACGCAATGGAAAGAAGTGCAGAGAGAAGTCACATAGGGCACACAAGTCAGGTTATAGCAAGCAGAAGGGGAATGTCTAGCCATCAGTACAGCCCCCTTATGATTGTCTGCAAAGAGGAGGCTGGTGAAAATAGCGGGAGCGCATGGGGACTTTCCTTTGCTTACTCAGGTGGCTTTAAAGGCGAAGCAGAAAAAGATCAGTTTGATGCAACAAGGGTTCAGCTTGGTTTGCAGGACGAAATGTTTTCTTACCCACTAAAAAAGGGTGAATCCTTTTACTCCCCTGAAGTTATTATGACATACTCCCCCTGCGGCATAGGCCAAGTTTCTAGGAATTTTCACAAGTGCATAAGTGACCATGTATGCAGGGGTAAGTTCCGCGACAAGACAAGGCCCGTTTTACTTAACAGCTGGGAAGCCAACTACTTTACTATTTCAAAAGATTCAATCTTAAAACTGGCTCAGGATGCAAAAGAGCTGGGAATTGAAATGCTTGTGATGGACGACGGCTGGTTTGGCAAAAGGGACGATGATAATTCAGGTCTCGGTGACTGGGTGATTAACGAGAAAAAAATAGGCTGCAGCCTAAAGGAGCTTGTTGAAAAAGTAAATCTTTTAGGGCTTAAGTTTGGAATTTGGTTTGAGCCAGAAATGGTAAATGAAGATTCAGACCTTTACAGGGCTCACCCTGATTGGGCCTTAATCTTTAAAGGTAAAAAGCCTGTAAGGGGACGGAACCAGCTTGTTCTTGACTATTCACGGCCAGAAGTAGTTGATGAGATATTTAAGCAGATGTGCAGGGTTTTAGATTCAGCTAATATTGAATATGTAAAGTGGGACTTTAACCGCAGCATAAATGACGTGTATTCTTATGCAGAAGGAATAGAAAATCAGGGAAAGGTTCTCTTTGATTTTGTAAAGGGCTGCTATTCACTAGCTGAAAGGCTGACTTCCCGCTACCCCAACATTCTTTTTGAAGGCTGCTCAGGAGGTGGCGGAAGATTTGATGCTGGAATGATGTATTACACCCCACAAATATGGTGCTCTGACAACACTGATGCAGTAGACAGGACCCGTATCCAATACGGAACTTCTTTTGGCTTTCCGGCAAGTACCGTTGGCTCCCACGTTTCTATTGTTCCCAACCACCAAACTGGCAGGGTATGCCCCATGAAAACAAGGGGTACTGTCGCAATGGCAGGAACCTTTGGCTATGAATTAGACCTTGCAAAAATAAGTGATGAGGAAAAAGAAGAAATAAAAAGTCAGGTAAAGGACTACAAAAAATACGCAAGTCTAATAAGGTTTGGGGACTATTATAGATTAAGTAATCCCTTTACAGATCAAACTGCATCTTGGGTCTTTATTGCAAAAGACAAAAGTGAGGCTTTGGTAAGTTGTGTTTTACTTGAAATGCACGGTAACATGACAAATATTTTTGTACAAATACACGGCTTAGAAAGCGGAAGACTTTACAAAGACGAAAAGACAGGTCAAGTCTACCCTAGCGAAGTTCTAGAAGAAGTGGGGCTCCCCGTAACTGAGCAACCCCAACAATACCAGTCATACGTCTGGCATCTTACTAGAGTCTAATTAAAGAACATTTGAGCCTTCTCTACTTCTGCCTTAAACTGCTCATCTATAACGGGCGGGTGAGACACGAAGTAGAGAATCTGCCCAAGTTCTTCTTGGGTGTGGGCTCCCCACACTGGAACAACATTTTCAAACTGACTAAAAAAGCCAAATGCAAGGGGAATGTTGCTAACAACACCTCCGTTTAACGGTTGGCTTGCTATAAAACCTATTTCCTTTTTTTCACAGTCAGCAACTAGGTCTTGCACAGACTGACCTGAAATCATGCTAAAGGGAAACTGTAAAGTTTCGTAGAGTCCGCTTTCTACAGCTTCTTTTGCAATTTCCAAGTCATCAGTTGCAAGCCCTATATGCTTTACCTGTCCCATTTCCTTAAACTTTAAGAGTTTTTTGTATAATGGGTCATCTTGCAAAGGCAAGGTCTTAGGGTTTTCTAGCTGATACAAATCAATTGTATCGCTTTCTAAAGCCTGTAGGCTTTCTGTTAAGTCTATGCAAAGCTCTTCAACATCAGTAGCAGCCGATTTTGTTGCAATCATAACATTCTGCCTTATGCCGTGAAGGGCAGCCCCTAGCCTGCGCTCGCAAGCTACCTTGGTGTGGGAGGTATCAAAAAAATTTATTCCTGCATCGTAGGCCTGATGAACTATAGCACAAGCCTTTTCATCAGCCAAATCCCCAAAAGCCTGGATTTCCTTGCAGTCCAAACTCATTGCCCCAAAAGAGGTCCGGCTTACCAGGAGATTCGTTCTTCCTAAAGTAATAAATTCCATTATTTCTTTTCTACAGGTTTCCAGGTCCTGCTTGCCTGATTCAAGAAGCTATGCAGGTCGCTCACTTTTACCCTTTCCTGCTCCATGCTGTCACGGAAGCGAACTGTAACAGTGTCAAAGTTGGGGCTATCTTTTGTGATTGTATCGTAGTCAACAGTCACACAGTAAGGGGTGCCAATTTCATCCTGTCTTCTGTACCTCTTGCCAACTGTACCTGACTGGTCGTAGTCAGTAACAAATTCTTCCTTGAGCAGGTGCTGGATTTCTTTTGCCCGTTCAGCAAGACCGTCTTTTTTCATCAAGGGAAGAACAGCTACCGTAACAGGGGCTAGACGGGGATGCAGATGCAAAACTGTGCGGTAGTCTTCATTGCCGTCAGTGCCAACATTCTCTTCTTCGTAGGCTTCGCACATAAAGGCTAAGAAGTTACGGTTAAGACCAGCAGAAGTTTCAATTACGTAAGGGGTGTAAGTCTTGTTGCCGTCTTCTTGGTCCATGTACTTCATGTCTTTGCCACTAACACTTGTGTGCTGGCTTAGGTCAAAGTCTGTACGGTTGTGGATTCCTTCAATCTCTTCAAAACCGATTGGGAAATTGTAAGTAATATCGTAAGCATCCTTTGCGTAGTGTGCCAGCTTATCATGGTGGTGCCACTTAAGATTTTTTTCAGCAATACCATATTTTGTGTAGAAGTTCCACCTGTACTGTCTCCATTCTTCAAAGATATCAGTGTCTGTTCCTGGTTTGCAGAAATATTCCATTTCCATCTGCTCAAATTCACAGGTGCGGAAGATGAAATTCTTAAAGATAATCTCATTGCGGAATGATTTTCCAACCTGGGCAACTCCAAAAGGCAGCTTCATGCGGTTGGACTGGACGATATTCTTAAAATCAGTAAAAATTCCCTGGCAGGTTTCAGGGCGCAAGTAGATAAGATGAGATTCATCTGCAACTGGTCCCTGATAGGTCTTGAACATCAGGTTAAATTCGCGGACTGCAGTATATTTGCGTTCTGTGCTTCCACAAGTCGGGCAATTTATATTAGCGTCAATAAAAGCCTTCATTTCTTCGTGGGTCATTGTATCCACAGGTTTCCCAGGGTTGATTTCAGGATGCTTAGAAACAAAATCTTCTATAAGCTGATCTGCACGGAACCTTGCCTTACATTCCAGGCAGTCAATCATCGGATCTGAGAAGTGGGCCACATGACCGGAGGCTTCCCAGGTCTTGTGATGCTGGAAAATAGCAGAATCAAGTCCAACAACATCATCCCTAAGCTGTGTCATATAATGCCACCAAGCATTCTGGATATTTCGCTTAAACTCAACACCTAAAGGACCATAATCCCAAGCTCCAGCCTGTCCGCCGTATATTTCTGATGCCTGATAAACAAAACCACGGCGTTTACACAAAGAAATAATCTTGTCTAGAGTACAAGAATGGTCAACTTTTTTTTCTGCCATAGAAAAACTCCTTACGCCAACAACTGGCTTGAAAAATATGCAAAAAGTTTAGCACAAAAACAAAAAATTGCAAAGAGGGAAAAAGCTAAGGAAAAAATCAGGTGAAAAAGCCCTATTCTCCCAACTTTATAGCACAAAATCTTCTATAATCATCCTCCCCCATGCTAGCTGACTTTACAGCATCTAAAATTGCAGTGCTTACAGCCCTACAGGCAAGAATTCCAACTAAATTTATGTCAACTTTAAGATTATTTTTTTCATTTGCTAGGGAAATAGCATACATAGTGTCCCCATCCCCTGTAGTTCCCACTGGGTTTATTGACCTTGCAAAGGCAGCCCTTGTCATGCTGGCGATTTTGCAACATTCCTGCTGACTAAAAGCTGCGTTAGTAAGGACAGCCCCTATAGTTGTATTTTCCCCTTCCCGAACTTTTAAGATATTTTTATACAAGACCTCTTCTGTGCTTAAAAAGTGTTTTCGCCCCTCATCCATGAGCCCCGCAACTTTTACCCCTTTTTCAAAGTCAAATATATCACCAAAAGCGTTTACTATTACCACAGCCCCAACTTGCAGGGGGCCCAAAGAAAAAGCAGCATAGCCAATTCCTGCCTTTTGTGCTTGCCTTAAGCCACAAATCTTACCGACAGAAGCCCCTGTTCCACCGCCAAAGTTACCGCTTTTTACTTCAGCATTTTTTTCTGC
>CAJOQA010000322.1 GCA_905236465.1 uncultured Treponema sp. | reverse complement strand
CTTTACCAAACTGGATAATGTTATGGGGGCTGGCTGTTCTACTCCCCGTATGGGAGACAATGTTTGGCCTCAGCTTAACATGATGTACTTGATTTTTTGCGAAAAAGAAGAGGCTGAAAAAATACAAGAGATTGTAAACCGTATTCGTGGCCAGTATACCACAGAGGGAGTTGCCTGTTTTATCAGCTCTGCAATGCAGGGCTAATAACGTTGTCATGTTGGGAAATCATCCTACCTGTCTACCGACAGGCAGGATGCTCAAAATGACATTTCAACTTTCAAATTCGTTTACTATAGTCCTTCTTAAAACTGTAAAAAGACTGTATAGTTGCTGTAAAAATAAAGCCTGCAGCCCAGCCGATTACTACCGCCCACATCAGGCCTTCTATGCCGAATATGTCCCTTAAAAGATAAGATGCAGGAAGCCTTACTATGATATAGGATATGATGGTACAAAAAAGAGGAACCTTTGTTTTTCCAAGTCCGTTCATGCTTCCGTGCAGCGTTACCATGATGGTGTTCAGCAGAAGAAATGGACAGGTTATGAAAAGATACTCCTTTGTAAGAAAGATTAATTCACTGTCTTTTGTAAAGATACCGGCTATGCCCTGTGCAAAGACCATAAAGAGTGAAAGTGCAATTATGGTCAGCAGGGTGATGAAAACTAGTGTTTTTGTCCTGCCTTCTTTTACTCTTGCAGAAAGACTTGCCCCATGATTTTGTGCTGTAAAAGTTGTAAGTCCGCTTGATATGCTTAGAAAGGGTAGGGCTATAAAGGATTCAAGCCTTCCTATTACAGTGAACGCCCCCATTACAGTAATGCCCAAAGGACTTGCAATTCTTACGAGTATAAGGGTGCCTCCTGCAAGAAAGATATACTGAAGGGCAAGTGGCATACCGTAGGAGACTGCCTGCTTTACAAAAGAGAATGATGGTCGCAGTTCCGTAACAATGGATAATCTGACTTTATACAAACGTAAGGAAACGCAGAGAGTTGCAAGTGATGCGGCGCATTGGGCAAGTACAGTTGCTATTGCAGCTCCTTGTATTCCAGATTTAGCATATCTGATAAAAATGAAATCCAATGCAATGTTTACAAGGCTCCCGCTGATAGATATGACAAGCGGTGTTTTTGTGTCCCCGAATGCCCGTAGGACTGCCCCTATTGAAAGAAGGGCAAAGTTTGCGGCAATACCAAACAGTAAAGTTTTTAGATAGCCACTGCTTTTTATTAATATTTCTTTTGGTGTTCCTGATTTAATAAGGATGAAGTCTGTGAAAAAAACTGAGATAACAATAGTAATCAGCGTCATTACGGCCATTGTGCAGATAAGACTTGCAATTACTTTTGCATAAGCCTCACTTTTCCCAGCTCCCTTCAGATGGGCCAGCAGTATAGAAAATCCTATTGATACCCCTAAGAAAACAGATGTCACCAGCGCATAGACAGGAGATGCAAACCCTACTGTTGCAAGTGCATCTGGTCCAAGAAGCCTTCCTACTATGATGCTGTCTGCAATAACATAAAGTTGCTGCAGGAAGTCCCCCACAAAAATTGGCAGTGAAAACAAGAGTATGTTTTTTAGAACTGGGCCTTTTGTTAGGTTTAGCATGATATTCTCCTTTGTGCTCTATATTATATTTTTTTTAATAAAGTCACACAGTTTATTTATTGTTGAATTTGATATAAAAGAGGCTAAATTAATCTCTTTTCCTAGATAGATGGATAACTCTGATACAATGGATAATGCTGCAATAGAATCTCCTCCTATAAGGGTAAAGTCTGCATCTGCGTTAAATTCTGTAAATCCTAAACAATGGGACCAACACCTAGCAATTAACAGTGTAACTTTATCATTACAATCTTTACAATTGTAAACTGTAACTTCTATAGAATCAATCTCTTTTTTCAATGAAAGTACTTTTTCTGTCGATTCTTGCTGAATTCTCTGTAGTGATTTTTTTATTTTATGTTCTATTTCATCAGATAATTTTACGTGAAAACCAGTAAGCAATTGTATTAAATCTTGTTCATAGTTTATTTTGCCACCAAATATCCTTGGAGTATTTCCACTGAGGGCTTTGTCAATTATATTAAGCCCTTCTGATGTCTTTAAAGCTTTGAATGTTGTATCTTGATTAGTTCCATAGTCCTTTGCCATTCCTATTTCTTTCCATGCAACCCAGTCACATGTGATTTTTCGTTTTTTTTCCGATATATATGAAATTGTATCAAGATAATAGTTACCTGCGGCATAATCTGCTTGTCCTGCAGATGGAAAAACTGTTGCAACTGATGAAAAGAACAAATAGAAATCTGGATTATCATTTTTTGTTAATTCCTCAAGAATGTATGTTCCAAAAATTTTAGGTTTTATTACAGAATCAAAATCTTCTAGTGTTCTTGCTTGCAAGATATTTTTTCCAGGAATTCCCGCAGCATGGATAACTCCAGTTATTTTCCCGAAATCTTTATGAATTTGTTCAATTGTGTTGGAAAGTGATATTTCGTCAGAAACATCACATTGATAACATCTGAAAGATATACCCGTGCGGCTTAATTCAATTAGATTGTTTAATGTATTGTTCTTTATGTTATTAGTGTTATTTTCAATTATATTGTTCCATTCGGATTTGGGTGGGATTTTACTTCTGCATAGCAAAGCAAGTCTTATTGTTTTGTTTTTTTTTGCAAAATAATTTGCTATAGCTAATCCTAAACCTCCTGTTCCTCCTGTAATTAAATACAAAGAATTATCCTTTATATATTCAATAGTTTTAGGAGTAGCATTATCTAAATCTATCTCTTCAAAAACTTCTTTATACAATGTATTGTTTCTTATTGCAAATGTTCCCTCCGTCTTAGCATATAGTTCATTTTCAAGTATCTGTTGGTTAAAATCTTCTGATATATCAATTAGTTTCATTTTTAAATAAGGGAATTCTCTTTGAACAACTTTTATAAAACCTGACATTGATGAGTTTTCAGGAACAAGAGGAGCCTTGTCATCGAATACTTTTAATGAATTTATTGTTAGAATGGAAATTTGTAATTTGAATCCTTCTTGAATCAATCGCTTTGTGAAAAGAAAAAGGGTATACAAATTTTTTTTAACTCTGTGTTGTAAAGTTTTCAGGTTATCGCAATTTTCATTTTCATCTGCTAATGCGTATATTATATTTTCAAAATTATGCTCGTAAATAAATTCTAATAATTCGTCGATTTTAGCTGTAATATGTTTTTCTGTATCTTTGTTTATTTCGCTATAATCTACTGATAACTTATAAATATTTGCACCTTTGAAAGATGTAAAATCAAGTGGAAATCTTGAATATTTTTCTACAAGAATAAGTGTTTTGTGTGATATTTCATCCTTTTTAGCAAATTCGGTTGGTTTAAATCGTATTGAATATGTAATTTGATTTAATACATCCGAATTATTTTTTAATACTTGGATAGTATATTGATTTGGAAATTCTACCCAACATTCTCTTTCGTCAAATTCATAAGGAGGCAAAGAAATTTTCTGTATTGTTTGTTCAGAGTATAATTCCTTAAAATTTAAGGTATTTGAATTTAGCCAATCATTTAATGTTTTATTTATTCCTGTATTTTTTATATGGCAGTTCCATAGATGTAGATTTGTTACAACCTTTTGAGAACTTAGTTCATAATTAAAAT
>CAJOQA010000321.1 GCA_905236465.1 uncultured Treponema sp. | reverse complement strand
TTCATATACCTATTATACACCTTTTCCTTTTTCTTGTAACCTTTACCTAAACTTTTTAATTTACTATAATAATTCACAATGTTTTGATAATTTAGGAGTAAATAAAATGTTTACAAAAAAAGCCCTTCTTTGTGCTTCTCTTTTTTCAGTTAGTCTTCTGATTTTTTCATGCAAATCTACAGATGTAGATTCAGTTGATTCGTATCAAGATGAAGAACAAGTTACAAACATTTCTATTAAAAAAGACACAACAACTTCTTCTTCAACTTCAAAAGATCATTATAGTGCAGAAAAAATACGTGGCAATAGATCTTTTGGGGAAAGACTCTTTAACGTTAATAAGTACACAAAAGATAAAACTTCAAATCTGACTATCACAAATACTTTAGGTTCTCCAAAAGTAAAGAAGAGCACCTTCATCTATAAGCCAGAAACTGATATGGGGGGAATACTCGTTCACTATGATACTTCATACTATGCCCTTTATCTTGCCCAAGCAGAACGCAATGTACTTATTTCTGCCGTTAAAAATTATCTTGCTGACTTTGAGAACAAAAATCTTGATAAAAAACTAAAGAAAAGTGACCGCGTTTATGGTCAGGTAAACGGTTATGAAGAATTTGGCATAGTTGAGCAGATGATGACCAACTGCTCAAAACCAAAAATCTACTTTGGCTACCGTTTCTTAAAGGACCACCCCTATTTTTGCATCTACAGCGCAAAAGCCTTGAACCTTGCAGTAGACCAAAAGGATAAGGGGGCTGTTAAGTATTCTGTTGACCAAAAGTACTACTTTACAAAGGCACAAGCCCAAGAACTTGCAGAATTCCTTTCTGATGAAAATATAGATTCACTTGCATCTCCTGCTGAAAAAGCAACAGTAGAAGATGATACGGTTGACGAATACTAAGATTCTGTGCAAGACCTGCAAACCCGTATGCCGAATGTGCTGGTTTCCTTGAATTCCGGCACATTTCCTCCCCTAAAGCTTACTCGGCAAGAATAATCGCTACCGCTATAGGCTCCACCCCTGGCAGCCCTATAGATACCAGCTTTTGGTCCTGTGGGGTTTGCCTCGTTGTGGCAGGGGTAACGGGAGACCCAGTCCCAGCACCATTCCCACACATTGCCACTCATGTCGTAAATATCCAGGGAATTTGCCTTGTAAGAGGCTATTGTGGCAGTTTCGTCTTTTTTGCAGGCTACTTCCCTAAGTATGTTGCTGCCAGAAAAGTCCCAATTATCCTGATTTTTGCCCCCTCTTGCAGCGTATTCCCATTCAGCTTCTGTAGGCAACCTAAACCCGTTAGCCTGAAAGTTGCACTGTACCTTGTTCCATAGGTTATATTCGTGGTTTACATTTTCATGGTTGGGGTCTTTGTGGGGAACTTCTCCCCAATTTTCAGGAAAAAGGCTGTTTTTTATGCTGTAGCAGGGGGTAAAGCCCTTGGCCATGCTAAGTTTATTGCAAAAGATTATTGCGTCAAACCAAGAAACCTTTTCAACAGGGCGGGGCTCAATGGCTAAAACAGGGTGATTAAAGTCTACTTCGCTTATATTGCAGGTAGAAAGATATTCCTTTGCTTCTTCGGGATGCTTGTAGACCCTGAAATGAGCGGGATTTGTGCCTGTAATTTCCTTATACACTTTTTGAGTTATTTGATATTTTCCAAGATAAAAAGTGTCAACTTTTACAGTATGAACAGGAGATGCGTGGTCTTCAGGGATATTTGACCCCATCTTAAAAACTCCGCCCTCAACTTTTACCATTTCAAATTCCTGCATTTTAATATCCCCTTAAGAAAAAAAGTGAACCCTTTAGACTTATCGGCAAAAGAATCTTTACCTTTTACTGAAATTCTTACGGCATTGAATTCAATGTAATTTTTTGATATTATAGTAAAAAATAGGAGGCTGTTTTAAACGTCCAAGTTGTCATGCAGAACTTGTTTCAGCATTTGACTTTTGATACTTTTGAAGCAAGCTCATAGGAATGTTTTATGGAATTTAATACCAATACATCTAGCGTAACAAAAGAAGAACTTGATGAATGTTCAAAATATATCAGTTATTGTCGCAATGAAGTGTCGAACCGCCTTATAGGACAAAAGGATATCGTTGACGGTATTCTTACGGCAATGATTTCTGGTGGACACATACTTCTAGAAGGTGTTCCCGGCTTGGCAAAGACCTTGGCTGTCCGTACTTTTGCAGAGGTTTCGGGGCTTTCTTTTAAGCGGATTCAGTTTACCCCTGACCTATTGCCGGCAGATGTCACTGGAACTTTGGTTTATGAACAGTCTAGTGGTCGCTTTTTGGTAAGAAAGGGGCCTGTCTTTAGCAATATTGTCTTGGCGGATGAAATAAACCGTGCGCCTGCAAAAGTTCAGTCAGC
>CAJOQA010000320.1 GCA_905236465.1 uncultured Treponema sp. | reverse complement strand
TCAGAATTCTTTGGGAAGTAGTTTACCAAAGAAGTATCTATCTTTAGCAAACGGAAACCTAAGAGAGAAAATACTACGATACAAACACTAAAGATGATAAGGCGCTGTGGGGTTCCACAGAAGAAGTGGTAAATCTTATATGAAGTATCACCGCTTGCCTCTTCTGAACTTTTACCGCCACGGCGCTGCTGTGCCTTATCCATTCTGCGACGGACTTTTTCTGAAAGCTGCTCGATAGGAGTTTTGCGATGGGCCTTCTTGTAAGATTTTACAAGGAGAAGTGAGGGTATAAAGGTTACCGCAAAAAAAAGGCTGAATGCGACGCCAACTGCCGTAAAGATTGCGAAACTGTGAAGGGGTTCAATAGGGCTTGTTACCAAAGAGATAAAGCCTACAACTGTGGTAAGGGATGCAAGTATGACAGCCTTCCAAACTTCACTCAAACCTTTGAAAATTGATTCCTCGTAAAGTTCTTTTGTAAGTTCTCCCTCAACCTCATCAAGGGCCACGTAATAGTGGGTAAGGACGTGAATACCGTAAGCAGAACCAACAGCAATCAAGGCTACAGGAATAACAGATGAGACTAAGGTAAATGTCACATGGAAAATACCCATAAGTCCGCAAGTACAAGCTGCTGACATCAAAACAGTAATAAGAGGGAGCAAAGTTCCATCAAGGGTGTGGAAACTTAGGTACAGGGTTATAAGAACAACAATAGCAACAATTGGAATCAATCTAACAAGGTCTGAAACCATGAAGTTCTTTGAATTTTCAGAAAGAGATGGCTCACCAAAGAGTTTGTAATTCAAAGCATGGCCTTCAACTGCCTTTTCAGTGATTTCACGGACAGAAGCAAGGACTTTCATCTGCCTTGAAGATTCAGTTGGGGCTGAACGGAGGGCAGTATTTGCCTCTTTGCGGCTAGCCTTTGTTTCTTCAACTGCTTTTTCAAGCTCTGCAATTTCTTCAGCTGATTTTCCATCTTTTTTAGCCTGGGCAAGGGCTTCTTTTGCTTCAACATAAGCCTCATTTGCCCTATCATAAGCAATCTGCTCTTCTCCCTTTGGAACAAGAGTTACCTGCAGCTGAGTTCCTGCGAAGGAATCGTCAACAATAACGCGGTTGTACATATCGTCCCACTCTGTCAAGCGATCCTTAAGGCGCATGATCATCTCTGGGCTACCGATGTATGTTCCGTTTTCATCGTAATCTTCTTCTGGAATAAGCTGACTAGCTGTAATTGCACCGTCTTGATTACATACATAATCAATATGAGTTAAAGAATCAATATCTTCTACGTTAGGAAGCTCTTTTACCTGATCTGTAATCTCTTTTACAACCTGAATGTATTCAGGTGTAAGAATATCGCCACCCTTAGCCTCTAGGCTGATTCCAATAACAAGCATGGAACCAAACTCGTCCTCAGTCTGTGTAAGGCGGGCATAAGAAGAATCTTTCTTTGGAAAGAACATTCTTATGGAGTTATCCATAACTAGATCCTTCATAAAGAATCCAAGGGCTCCAGTCAATGCAAGGCAGACAATTATTATTGCCCACGGATGCTTAAAAAATGATTTAAGAAATTTCATAAAAACCCCTTTTGCAAGTTTGAAAATGTTCAAACGTTCAAACAATTAAACTGATTAACACAAATATATTGCAATCAGTTTAAAAAGTCAATTAATTTTCAAAAAAAATTACATTTTTTTTCTGCCCCTAGCTTTTCTAGACTTTTTTGCTATTAGTATATAGAATACAAATTGTATGAAAAAATCATTTTTCTTTTTTTTAGTGATTATCTGTAGCCTTTACTCCTATGCTCAGGATTCCACCCTTGAGATCCTCGATCCCATAGTCGCGGCCCAGGAAAAGCTGCAAGAAGAATACGATAACGAAAACCTGCTTGAAGAAAGTATGTTCGCAGATTCCAGGACAGAGGAACAGGAAGAAAAAATAATTGAAGCTGCTGTTTCTGTAAAGGAAGCAGAGGACAAATTGCTTGCGACACTAAAAGATGACAGACAAAAACTTTTAAATAACCTTGAACAGGCTGAAACTTCTAAACAACTAATTTTAGCGTTGCGCACAAACTCTAGCACTTCTACTGCTACGGCAGAATATGCAACCCAGGTAAACCTTGACAAGTCTTACAAGGTCCTTGAGTCAGCGACATATACAGTTACGTCTTTAGGAGATGCCCTTACCCTAAGGGGTTCAACCTATAACTCTGCAAAGGGTCGCTGGCTAATCACCATAACCTCCAACTTTTTCGGCTACACTAACCTCTTTAACCAAGACTTTTCAGTTTCCTATAAAGCGATGACAGGACGGGAAGTAGGCTCCATCCTTAGGATGACAAAGGCCCAAAGGAAACAGTATGAGACTGATATAATCGTTTTTGACAGTCTTTTTAGGCAAACTGTCCCGATACTTTACCTGACCCTTTCTTTTAAGATTCAAAAGTGGAAGGGGGCTTCTGAGTACCGCTTTATACCCGTCAACTGTGAGCTTAGAAGGACAGACACAAATGATTTAGTCCTTTCCGTTCCAGCAGAAAGCCTGAGCCGGCCAACTTTTATAATTTACCCACAGGTTGAAATCCGCACAATTTCTGAACGCAACTCTGACATTGATGCGGCAAACAAAATCCTAAGCCAGGAAAAAATTGATTCGGAGCAAAACCTTTTGAATTCAGTTTCACAGGCTAATGGAGACAATGAGGAAGAAAGCGTTACCCAAAGGGGCAGAAAGGGAATATTTATTACCACCGACACTCATATCAGCAACAGCGATGTAGAGGATTTTGATATCAGGAATGTAAAGCTGAACGCAGTAAAAGCAAATATTTCTTTTGGCCTGAAAAGCCACGGCTTTTTGGGAGGAAACTTTGGTTACGACTATAATGAGAACGGACGCAACACCTGCTACAACCTAGGGCTTTTTGGCGGTGTGAATATGATGATAAACAAACACATACGCCCCTTTGCCAAGGCAGAATTCGACTACCACACAGACAAAACCTTAACACCGGAAGGGGGAATCGGGGTCGATTTTATCTTGGGGAAAGTTATGATCTGCATAGGTTGCGATATTGGCTGCAGGATAGACATCAATGACGGGATAGGGAATGCGGAATACATGGATTCTTCCGTCTACAACCTCTTTTATGTAGGCTTAGGCTTTACCTGGCACTAAAGGATAGCTCGAAAAACAGCGATAAAAAAATTTAAAAAAAAAGACTAAACATTTATTTTTTTTCTCCGAGACTAAAATAGGAGTGGTATTTTTGGCTTAAAGAATTGCGAAATTCTTTATCCATTAGATTTTAAGCCTAAATGGTGGGGGGAAAAGATGAATTACAATACTTATTCTTACAACGGCTATAACACATACCGCGAAATCGGTGTAAAAACGGCCAGTCAGGGCAAGCTTGTAGTAATGTTGTATGACGGAGCAGTAACCAACTTGCAGAGTGCAATCTCCTTAGTTGACGAAAGCAACAAAGTTGCGGCTTCTAATATGGAAACATTTGGCAAGCATCTTCAAAAGGCTCAAGATATCATCACTGAGTTACAAATCAGCTTAGACATGGAAAAAGGTGGCGAAATAGCGCAGAACCTAATGTCCCTTTACATCTACTTTAACAAGGAACTTTTAGGTTGTAGCCTGACCCATGACAAGGGAAAGATGAATTTTATCTTAAAATTACTTTCTGAACTCAGGGATTCATGGGCTTCGGTTTCTCAGTCACAGGCAAATGGAACTGTGAAAATGCAAAGCGAACGGGCTTCAACCCTAAGTATTACGGGCTGAAATCGATAATTTCAAAACTTGAGAGGTGGGAAAAGTTTATGGAAGAAAATCTTACACAAGAGGAACTGGCAGAAAGGGTAGCA
Source organism: uncultured Treponema sp. (assembly GCA_905236465.1). Classification (GTDB taxonomy): domain Bacteria; phylum Spirochaetota; class Spirochaetia; order Treponematales; family Treponemataceae; genus Treponema_D. The sequence continues at coordinate 3,549 of CAJOQA010000320.1, read as the reverse complement.
ATTTTGCGCAGGTTCCGCTCATTGCTTGAGCAGCAACGCACAAAATTCCGTGAATACTTACGCGTGCTTGAAATGCAAGAAAGCAGGATATCTGAAGAAGATGCAGATTCACTCTTGGCGCATACAGAACTTGAAACTCAGATTGTTGACGGAATTTCTTCTCTGCAAAAGGTGATTGTTCCTATGCAGGCCCTTTATATAAAATCTGGAGCTTCTACATACAACCCTGCAGAGTCAATGCCTATAACAAAGATTCAGGAAGATCTGACTAAGCTACAGAATCAGGTTCTTGAGCAGAACAAGAAAAACAGGAAGTTGATAAAGATTCACCTTGTAGAACTGCGCGACCAGATTCTTAACATGAAAAACCCCTACAAGGGCAGGTCTTCTGTGTATGCAGAGAACTATGCTTCGGGTAATATGTTCAGCATTGATGCTTAGAAAACTAAAAATTTTCTGACAGCAAAAAGCCTGTCTTTCCGTGGCCAGGGAAAACCTTGGTTTGGGGAGGCAGGCTTTTGTATATCTTAGCAAGGGAAGACTGAATCTCGCTTTCACTGCCCAAAAGCAGGTCTGTGCGCCCCCAAGACTGATAAAAAATGGTATCTCCGCTTATAAGTAGGCCCTCTTTTGGGCAGTAGAGGCAAACGCTACCAGGTGTGTGTCCTGGTGTATGGATTGTCTGCCACCCTTCCAAAAAATAAGTTGAATCTTCGAGAAAAGAAGTTGGCTCTGGTAAAGAAGAGACAAAGGGGGTAAAGTCATCAAAAGCAATCTGCTCTAGGCAAAGGGTCTGCAACTTTGCACTCTCGCTACCTATAAAATCCTTGTCATTTTGATGGATGAGGACAGGGACTTGTGGCCAAGCCGCTTTTATAAGACCAAGACCTGAAACGTGGTCAAAGTGACCATGTGTAAGCACTAGGGCTACAGGGGACAAAGACTTTTTTCTTAGGAAATCAACAATACTGTTGCTATCGCCACTATAGGGGCATGCTGCTGGGTCAACTATAAATGCGGGGCAGTTAGAAGAGGATCCGCTTAAGGTAACAATATAGGTGTTAACACTAAGCGGTCCTGTTTGCAAAGTATATATCACTTAAAAAAGCCTTAGTAGGCAGCTCCATCGCCAAAGTGGGACTTAACCTGACCATCATCAGTTGTCTCTGAATATTGGGGCTGGCTTTCTGTAAAAGTAGTAGTAGCAGTATTTGTCTGCTCGCTTTCGTTAGAAACATTTTCTGGAATGTTTTCTTCATTAACACTTACGCTTTCGCTCTCATTTTCAGAAACAGTAACAGCATCTGACTGCTTAGAGAGATTTACAGTAAGCTTTCTGCCCCTGTAATCATAACCATCAAGTGCCTTTATAGCCTTTTCAGAATCTTCTTTATAAAGCTGAACAAAGGAATAGTTTGCGAGCACACGGATAAGACCGATTCTTTCCCGCTCAAGCCCTGCTACGCTTATAAGCAGCCCCACTAAATCTCTGGGGAAAACGTGGCGGTTGCGACCGATGCTTATAAAAATTGTGTCTGCTACGCTTGGATCTATGGTTACCCGGGGAGCACGCTCTGGACGGTCTTCGCTTCGGCTTTCTTCCCTTCTGTCTGATTTATCTAAACGAGATTCACTGCGGTCACGACTAAAGCGGTCAGGGCGACGGTTATCCCTTAGCTTTTCATTTCGGTCACGGTTAAAGCGGGGACGGTAACCGGTAGTTGCAAGCTTTAAAAGATAAGCTGCAACATAGTTACGACGGGTAAGCCCCACACTCTTTTTAAAGATTTTTTTAATTTCACTTAAAGCCTGAATTTCACTTTCTCCGGCTTCTGATACGTGTTTTAGTGCATCTGATAAAAAAGATGTAAGCTGTTCTTCATTAACTTCATATTCTGATTGACGATTATAAGACATTTAAAAACTCCTTAAATCAAATCTGCGTAAAACCCTGACCCAAGTTTCTTAAAAGCCCTACTGGTCAGTAAAGATTCAAGTTCCGCAGTAATTATTGTATTTGTAATTAAAATATTCTGAATTCCGCGTTTTTTTAGACTAGCAATGCACTTATCAAGAAGTTGTGCACCTATACCCAAACCACGGTAATTCTTTTCAACAAAAAAATCTGTTATCAACATACAATTATTTGTTGAAGGGGGGCAGGAAACTGTTAGCAGACAAGCTGCAAATTCATCAGACTGAGTTTTGCAGACAAAACCTTCTTTCTGCTTCCAGTCAAAGGAATCAGATAGTTGCCGCCACATAAAAGCTATTGCATTTCCTAAAGAAGGCTGAAAAGAAGAGCTAAAATCTTTTTCAACAAGAGCCCTCTCTTTTAAAACTTCATCCTTATCCTTTTTCAGGGAAAATTCAGAAAAAACAAAATCAGCACATACAAGGTCATCCGTTTCTTCACTTTGCTCTTGTTCAGCAAGTCTTTCTAAGCCCCATGATTCACGGATATCGTTATACCAATCATTTATACGTTCTTTCATTCTTTCGTCTTTATAAAGATGAAAGCGACGCTCAACTTCGGGAAAAGCCTTTATGACGTCCTTAAAATTCCTGAAGACCCCTCTTCCACTAGAAAGAACCTTTTTTAATTTCTCCCTAGCTAAAGGCGAATGTAGGTTATTAGCAAAATCTTCCATAACTGAAAAGCCGTCAGCACTTGTCCATTCAGGTACAGGGTAAAAAACGTCTTCATCTTGATGATCAGACAAAAGCATCTGTTCTTCAAAAACTACACAATCATTTTCTGCATCAACATACCCTGCGCTTCCCTGATTTTCCATTGCAAAGAGGATATCATCTTTTAGGCTATCAGTCAGTTCAAAAGTCATTAAAGATCAGACCTCTTAGAGACAACCTTGTTTATAAGTCCATAGGATATGGCTTCATCAGCACTAAGCCAATAGTCGCGGTCAGTGTCTTTTACAACTTTATCCAAAGAAGTTCCCGTTTCCAGTGAAATTATCTCATTGATTTTTGCCTTTGTCTTTGCGATTTCTGCTGCATGAATCTCTATGTCTGTTGCAACCCCCTTCATGCCGCTAGAAGGTTGGTGAATAAGATAATGGCTGTGGGGGAAACCTAAGCGCCTTTCCTTTGGGCTTGCCAAAAGAATTAAAGCGGCCGCGGAAGCCACAAGCCCCATACCAACAGTGTAGACAGGTGCATTTACAAAACGGATTGTATCGAAAATCGCAAAGCCAGCATCCACATCTCCTCCAGGGGAGTCAATGTAAATATAGATAGGCTTGTCGCTGTCTGCTTCAAGAATGAGTAGCTGTTTTGTAATCTTTTCAGCAAGTTCTTCATTTACCTCACCGCTCAAAAGAATTTGGCGAGTTTTAAGAAATTTTTCAGCAAGAGGATCCGGACCTGCTTCCTGTTTTTTTTCTTCAGCCTCTTCTTCGTCACAAAGTATCTTATCATTTAAATAATACTTCAATTTTTTCTCCAATTTTGCACGAAGCATAATAATTCTAGAATATACTATACTTTTTAATTTTAGTCAATTTTCTTGAAAAAGTTCTGTAGCTCACC